>JAEZHR010000244.1 GCA_023416415.1 Pseudomonadota bacterium | reverse complement strand
CCATAGCCCCGGTAGGTGATCGAAACATCTTCATGGAGCAGTGCCCGATGCAGCGGAGTGAGAATGCCACTGCGCTTCTCCGCATCCGTCGTCGGGTCGAGTAGTGCTCTCAGCGGCTTCTCGAACTCCTTTTTGCGCATCGGATCTCCATCCATGCCGGGGGCAATCGAGCGATGCCGCGTCCACCCGCTGCGTCCCATACGAACAATCCCAAGTTCCAGGGCCTGGGCTTCCTCGTATTTGCCGACCAAGCCCACATTGCCGCCGGCCAGTAGCCCGTAGGACTGTCCATTCACATTGATGTCAATGTTGGGGCCCACTCTGCCAAACGCCCCCAGCTCCAACTGGCCTTCGCCCTGAGTTCCGAAGGTGACACCCAGAGCCTGCGCGGGAAGCTCGATGTTGAACACGGCTTCCTTGCCACCGACTACCTTTAACCGAGGAAGAACGACCCCACCGACCGCCACGTCTGCCGCCACTTCAGCGGCTGTCGCAACTGCTTCACCGACAGCAGCCCCAAGCTCGGCACTCGCCCCTGCTGTGTCCTGCGTTTTGCCTTCCCCGTCATCTGCGCCGAAGAGCGCAGCCAGCACGCTGGTATCTAGGCCCGCAAGCCACCCGTCCGCCCCTTCCGCAATGGCACCCAGCTCAAGTCCCATCATCAATTTGACGAGAAAATCTTTAAATTCGTTCTCTGTCAGGGGTGCGGGAACATTCAGGCCGTCAACGGCGCCTTTCCAGCGTTCAAACGCCGCATCCATCTCTTTCCAGTTCGCCTTTTCATTGTCGCCAGAATGCTCCGTGGTACTGAATCGAGGACGGATGTAGTTCGCCCAGCCCTCGAGGATCTCCGGGGTCAGCGCAAGCCGGTCGAGCTTTGCATCCTTCGTTGCATCCTTCGTTGCATGTTGCTGCAGACGAGCAAACACGCGCTTCAGCTCCCCTCTGGAGACATGAGAAAGGTCGAAATGCGGGTCGAGGCGCTCATTCTCAACAGCGGGTCCGGCAACGGCTTCACTGTCCTCGTTTCGCGTACCAGCGTCCGGCCATCCAAGGGCTCGTTCCCAACCAGTCGCCATCTCATCCAGACGACGATTGACCATCTCGATTTCTTTCTCGCTCAACGGATTTCCCTGGAGGCGGGACATGATCCCGCGCGTACCAAGAACTTCAAGGATCGCGATCTTGACGAGAGCTCCGCACAGTTCCTGCTTGTCATCGACAAGCTCCTTTCTATTCGAAAGGCTGTTGAGCAAACGCACATTTCCGTGCTTATTCTTGATGATGGGCAAAAGCTCTTTGTGTGCCTTAAGCAGTTCGTCCAATGCACGCTCAATGCTTCGCGATTCCGCCAGAGCGCTTTCATGCGCCTTTTTCAACTTTCCCGCTTCATTGAGTAAGGGCATTAGCGGTGACTTTCTGAGACCAGGCGCAACCAGAGCCATCGCTCTGCGGAAAAGCTTGTCAATAAGCCCATCACCGCCAACAGTGCTCTCGCCGCCCTTGAGCTTTTTGCCGTTCGTACTGGGCGGGTTGTGCTGCTTCAAAGCCCGCTCAATCCAGACCGGAATTTTCTCGCTGCGCCTTGCGGCCCTGTCGAACGGGCTGTTGGATTTATCACTATCGAAGCCGTTGCCAAGGGTGGCGCTTGCGAACGCTACTCTCTTGTGATTTTCAGCGAGGGCCTTCCAGGCCTTGGAAGACGTATTGTCCTTCTTCATGCCCTCCTTCACGAGCGTCATGTTTCCCAGAACGGCATCGTCAATCAGAGTGCGCTGGTACGATGGTTTCGATATCTCCTTTTCTAATGCGCTCGGGGAGATGTCCTCGCACTTGTACGCCTTCCTTTTCCGATCCTTGTTTTTCCAGTCAGCCTTGTGGAAGCAGGAATCCAACAGCGTCTTCGTGACGCTCGCCAGGTCATCCGGAATCTTCACCTTCAGTGCTGCATTTAATGCCTCAAAGGAAATGGTGTTAAAGGCCGAGAGCTGGTAGGCCACGTACCATGCAGCGTTCCTGACCTCCACCGAATACTCCTCGCCGCCCTCCTTCTTCGGCATCGTCTGTTGACCTTTGATCATGCCCACGATGTCCATGTCCCGCAGACAGGTGAAAGCCTCCAGGGCGAAAGCGGGGGCGCA
Organism: Pseudomonadota bacterium; assembly: GCA_023416415.1. Classification (GTDB taxonomy): domain Bacteria; phylum Pseudomonadota; class Gammaproteobacteria; order Burkholderiales; family Burkholderiaceae_D; genus Noviherbaspirillum. The sequence continues at coordinate 1,644 of JAEZHR010000244.1, read as the reverse complement.
TTCCGGCTTGCTACCACTTACATTGGCCAGGGCAAGAATGAGCAGCTTGCGGTATGCCTCGGCATCATCATCCGGTGGAGTACGGGATGGAATCGACTGCTGGATCGCAGCTTCCAGTTTCTCGATCGCGTTCGGTCCATCCTGGGGAATATTCCTGAAATAGAAAGCGGCCCTCATGTCCGGCAATCCGACAGGAGTCACCTCCTTCGCACGCGGGGCCGCGGCGAATTTCGTGAACTTCTTTCGCCACTTTTTCGCGTCCTTGGGCGCCAACTCCTTCAAGAGTTCCTCTTTTGCGTAGGGCTGTCTGGGTGTGGCCCGCGGCACTTCGCCGGCATCCGGACTCTTTTGCCTTTCGAAGACGTTTAAAAAGGACCAATCTGTCAGCCTGTGGCCAAAGCCGATGGAAGTGAAGCTCATTGCACATCTCCTAGGGTCATGTTCTGGTTCGATCCATCATGCTTTGCACTACGCGTCCAGACCGTTCACTTTTCGATCAATGCCGGAAGCGTCCCAGGATTCCAGAACGCTCGCCGGCCTTTCGATGTATTGCTTTCGCAGTCGGCCGGCGAAGGCCGTTTGTTGCATCCGTGGCGGTGTTTCATGTTGTAGAACGTCGATGCCATCGAATACATCCAGACGCCCCTCCTCGCATATGCCATGCATCTTCCACCCGATACGCTCACGCTGGAGTAGTTGGAAGGTTTCTATTTGAAAGTAAGGCCAGGTTCCGCAGCCAGAAGCTATCCGCGTTCGTGACTGCGGATGATGACCATCACCGTATCTTTTCGACGCTGCGACATCGAACTGGTAATGCAGGCGATTCGGTGCCAGCGCTACAAGCGCGTCGGGGCACACACCCAGAACGCCTCCGAACCCCGGTCTGAGCGCGCAAACTCCCCAGCATCATCAAACGAACCACGCGGTTCCTGCCACATGGCTCATCCATTTCCTTCAGATCATCTGACAACCTCCGGTACCCATGCACAGAGGCGCTCTCCAGCCAGAATGCTTGCTGTGACCCAACACAGTCTGTCTGCAATGGCCCCGGCTGACTTCGCGTCTTGCGCCATGCCCGTTGCGGTGAAGTCCGAGAACTTCGCACATGCCCCGCATCAGATCCTCGGTCAAGCGCTTCCCTGCGGGCGGCCACCTCATCCGACTGCACCTTCGATGCATTTCGCTTCCCCTGTGCCAGGCCGCGTCGCTTGATCCGCTGATACAAGCTGTAACTTTTTGCCCTCTGTAGATATTCGATCTTCGCTATCGGGTGTCACCGCACTCTCATCGGCTCTGCGCCATCACCTTGAACCCTCCCATGTTCCGCATACCGCCCATGACATCCTTTCGCTAGCCAAAAATTACTGGCTCAAAGGTATCTACAAAACGAGGAGTGATTCTCGCTTCTTCCCAACCCAGGCCCAGCCATTTCTAGGAACAATGGGCACCGCCATCTCCATGAGTAAGGGCTCAAGGAAAAATGTTCCACGTCTGGCCAGGTGCAACGACAACTGCGCGAGAAGCGCGCGATTCCATTCCTCAGACTCCCGCTCCTGCAATCCGCAGAATTTGGAACTCCGTCACTTCGACATCCACTCACTAGGGTCTGTCTGACTGAACAAATCCGCATCTGACGAGTCGATG
>JAEZHR010000073.1 GCA_023416415.1 Pseudomonadota bacterium | reverse complement strand
CTTCAGCCGCACGCCGCCCGCCATGCCGCTTGCGCCGTCGGCACCGGGCGCGGACGGCGATGCCATTCTGCGTGACTGGGGGTTCGATCCGGCTGCCATCGAGCGGCTGAAGGAAAGCGGTGCACTGGGCTGAACGGCAGGCGAATCGTCCTGAGTGGCATGCGAATCGTCGTTTCGGACGAAGCAGGAAGCGAAGGGCCGGTCAAGAATGGCAGGACGAATCCATCAACTTACACATCTTTGCAAGGAATCAACATGGCTGAAGCATATATCGTTGCCGCCGTGCGCACGGCAGGCGGGCGTCGCGGAGGAAGACTGGCCGGCTGGCATCCGGTCGATCTTGCAGCGCAGGTTCTCGATGCCATCGTGGAGCGGGCCGGCGTCGATCCCGCGCTGGTCGATGACGTGATCATGGGTTGCGTCAGCCAGGTCGGCGAGCAGTCGACCAACGTCGCGCGCAATGCAGTCCTCGCCTCCCGGCTGCCGGAATCGGTGCCCGGCACCTCGCTCGACCGCCAGTGCGGCTCATCCCAGCAGGCCCTGCATTTCGCAGCCCAGGCGGTGATGTCCGGAACCATGGACGTGGTGATCGCCGCCGGCGTGGAAAGCATGACGCGCGTGCCGATGTTCACCTCGAGCGCCTTGCCCCAGAAGAACGGCATGGGCTATTACATGAGTCCGCAGATACGTGCGCGCTATAGCGACGTGGGCGATTTCAGCCAGTTCATGGGTGCGGAAATGATGGCGAAGAAGTACGGGCTGTCCAGGGATGCGCTTGATGCGTATGCGCTGCGCAGCCACCGGCTGGCCGCAGACGCGGCCCGCGAAGGCCTGTTCAAGGATGAGATCCTGCCCGTCCAGGTGCGCCTTGCCGACGATACCGGGGAGGACGAGATGCACGAGACCGACGAGGGCATTCGGTTCGACGCCTCACTGGACGGCATCCAGAGCGTCAAGCTGCTGCAGGAGGGGGGCGTGATCACTGCCGCCAACGCCAGCCAGATCTGCGACGGCGCCACCGCTGTGATGGTGGTCAGCGAGAAGGCCCTGAAGCGCATGGGTGTCGCGCCAATGGCGCGCATTCATCACATCTCCGTGATCGGGCATGATCCGGTGATCATGCTGGAAGCGCCGATTCCGGCCACCATGCAGGCACTGAAGAAGGCGGGCATGAGCATCGATGACATCGATCTGTTCGAAGTCAACGAGGCCTTCGCATCGGTGCCGCTGGCCTGGCTCCAGGCGACCGGCGCGGACCCGGCGCGCCTGAACGTGCATGGCGGTGCAATCGCGCTGGGCCATCCGCTCGGCGCATCCGGCACCAAGCTGATGACCACGCTGCTGCATGCGCTCAAGCAGCGCAACAAGCGCTACGGCCTGCAGACGATGTGCGAAGGCGGCGGCATGGCGAACGTCACGATCGTCGAAAGACTGTAGCCGGTCATCCGCGGCGGACAGGCGCGCGCCGTCGCCTCCGCCTCCGCTTTGCACCTGCCACCAGCCCTCGCTTCAGGCCTCGCGAGGAAACAGAGATCGCACATCCACGATCAAACAGACATGCGCTTGCCGAGGCTTGATGGCATGTCGGCGCCGCTTCCGCGCTTCCCCGTTCCCGATGGCGCAGACCGTCCGCTCCCCATCGATTGCGCCATGCTTCACGGCATGCCGATACGGGTGTCCGGACGGCATCGTGGGCAACGCGGCATGTCCCGGCAACTGCCTATAATGGTGCCTTTCGCAGATGGAAAGTCACGGAATGGACCGATTCTTCTTTGTCGCCGGCGCTGTATCGGCCTTCATCAGCGTGGGGGCAGGGGCCTTCGGCGCGCATGGATTGCGCGCGCGGATCACGCCGGAAATGCTCAATGTTTTCGAGATCGGCGCGCGCTACCAGATGTACCATGCGCTCGCCTTGCTGGCTGTCGCCTGGGCCTGGACCCGATGGCCGGTGACAGCAGTCACTTCGGCCGGCGTGCTGTTCCTGATCGGCACCGCGCTGTTCTCCGGATCGCTCTACCTGCTGGCGCTGTCCGGCACACGCTGGCTGGGCGCAGTCACGCCCATTGGCGGTCTGGCCTTTCTTGCCGGCTGGCTCTGCCTGGCGTGGGCAGCGCTGCGCAGCTGAGTTCGCGCTATACCAGGCCGTCGAAGGGGACGACCTCGACGGTTTCGCCCGCCGCGACATTGCTCTGGTCGGGCGCAAGCACGATCATGCAGTTGGCCGCGGACATCGAACTCAGGATGCCCGATCCCTGTGCGCCGGTGTGGCGCACCTGCAATGCGCCCGTTTCGTCACGCACCAGAATGCCGCGCTGGAACTCGGTGCGGCCGGGCTTCTTGCGGATGGGGGTGGCAGCCCGTACTGTCATTGATGCCGGCCCGTCCTCATTCGCCCCCATCATGTGCAGCAGGACCGGGCGCACGAGGAAATAAAAGGTCACCATCACGGCGACCGGATTGCCCGGCAAGCCGAACAGGCAGGCCTGTCGTCCATTCGACGCAATGCTTCCGAAAGCCATCGGCCGCCCCGGGCGCATGGCGATGCGCCAGAACGCCACGTCGCCGAGGCGGGCCATGATCTGCTTCGTGAAATCCGCTTCGCCGACCGAGACGCCACCGGAGGTGATGACGGCATCCGCCGTTTCGCAGGCTTGACGGAAACGGGCTTCGAGCTGCGCCGGGTCGTCGGGCACGCGGCCAAGGTCGATGCTCTCGCAGCCGAGTCGCGCCAGCATGCCCAGAAGGGTGTAGCGATTGCTGTCGTAGACGCAGCCAGGCGCCAAGGGCTGCCCCGGCGCGCATAACTCGTCTCCGGTGGAAAACACCGCCACGCGCAGGCGACGCCGCACGGTCGCAGTTGCAATGCCGAGCGAGGCGATCAGGCCGAGATCGGCCGGCCGCAGGATGCGCCCCGCGCCCAGCGCCAGCCCGCCCACGGGAAGATCTTCTCCGCGGCGGCGGCGATGGTCGCCCGGGCGCACCGCATCAGCCTGAATCGTGATCCTGCCGGCCTCGGCCTGCACCAGTTCCTGCGGCACCACGGTATCGCAGCTGGCGGGCATGACCGCTCCGGTCATGATGCGCACGCATTCGCCGGGTCCGACCGCACCGGAATACGGCTGACCTGCGAATGCACTCCCGATTTCGCGCAGGCTGCACGGCCGGCCCGCCACCAGATCCGCGCCACGCAAGGCCCAGCCATCCATCGCCGCATTGTCATGGGCAGGAACATCGATGGGTGAAACGATGTCTTCGGCAAGAATGCGGCCGAGTGCGTCGGTCAGACCGAGTTGTTCCGTTTCGGCCACGGCTACCGTATGGCGCAGCATTGAGGCGCGGGCGGCGTCGACGGACAGCGCCATGCTGTGGTCGGGAGATGGAAGCGAGGTGTTCATGCAGGAATCAGCTTTCGAAGCCGCGAAGTTCATCCAGGGTATTGATGTTGCGAAAACCTGCATTGTCTTCGAATTCGACCTGCACGAGCCTGCACGAGCCGAACCACGTGTCCATGCGCCGTCCGCCATCGGCCAGGTATTGCGCAAGCGCATTCGCAAGCGATGCATGGAGCAGACAGAACGTCGGCTGCCGTTGCACCTTTTCTTCTTCTCGGGTGGCCGAGATTGCCGCTTCCGCACCTGCAGCTTCGGCGGCCTCGGCCAGGCGGGCAACAAGATCGGTGGGGAGGAAGGGCGAGTCACAGGGCGCACAGGCCAGCC
>JAEZHR010000046.1 GCA_023416415.1 Pseudomonadota bacterium | reverse complement strand
TGTCGGCGCCGATGTCGAGCGTGCGAATGGTCACCGGCCGCCCCTTCATCTTCAGCACGGCCTGACGGTAGGCCTCGAACTGCTCGTCCTCGCCGGGAAGACGATCGACGAAACCGGAACGTCCCATGAACAGGTATTCGGAACGGAACAGGCCGACGCCGGCTGCGCCCTGATCGAGCGCGGCCCGGCAGTCCTCGGGCAGCTCGATGTTCGCCAGCAGCGCAATGGGCGTGCCATCGCGCGTGACGGCGGGCGTCTTTTTCAGCTTGCCGAGCTTTTTCCTTTCCTTCAGCTGGCGTGCCTGTCGCTCCCGGTACTGCTCAAGCACCGCAGGCGGCGGATCGACGATGACCACGCCGGCATCGCCATCGATGATGACCAGGTCTTCCTGGCGGATCAGCGCCGAGGCGTTGAACATGCCGACAGCCGCCGGAATGTCGAGACTGCGCGCGACGATCGCGGTGTGCGAGTTGGGGCCGCCGAGGTCGGTCACGAAGCCACCGAAGGCGCGGTCCTTGAACTGCAGCATGTCGGCTGGCGAAATGTCGTGTGCGACCACGATCACCTTGCCGGCACCCTGCCCGTCGGCGTGCGGCGGCAGCACGATGGCCGAGCCGGTCAGCACCTTGAGCACGCGCTCGCCGACCTGCTGGATGTCGGAACGGCGCTCGCGCAGGTAGATGTCCTCGATTTCGTCGAACTGCGCGCACAGTTCATCGATCTGGGTGACCAGCGCCCATTCGGCGTTGTAGTAGCGGCTGCGGATGATCTCCAACGGAACTTCGGCGATCAGCGGATCGGCCAGAATCAGCACGTGCACGTCGATGAAGGCGCCGAGCTCGGCCGGCGAATCCTTCGGCAGATCGCGCCACATCGTCTGCAGTTCGTCCTGCACGGTTGCGATCGCCTTCTGCAGGCGTTCGACCTCGGCCTCGACCTGGTCTTCCGGAATCAGGTAGTGCCGCACGTCGAGCGCCGCCGGCGCCAGCAGGTGCGCGCGCCCGATTGCGATCCCGCGCGAGACCGGAATGCCGTGCAGGGAGAACGAGGCCATGCGGATTACTCGCCTTCGCCGAACCTGTTGGCGATCAGTTCGGCGAGCGCCGCCACGGCGGCTTCTTCATCCTCGCCTTCGGCATCGATGGTGACCGTTGCGCCCTTGCCGGCTGCCAGCATCATCACGCCCATGATGGACTTGGCATTGACGCGCCGCCCACTGCGGGAGATGAACACTTCACTGCGGTATTTCGCAGCCAGTTGCGTGAGCCGGGCCGAGGCCCGGGCATGCAGGCCCAGCTTGTTGATGATTTCGAGTTCCTGTTGAACCATGTTGTCGTTATCGATTTTCTAGTTCGGTCCCAAGCGCACGCGGTTGTCCACCTTCACCGCGCCCCCCTGCCCTCCGGCCAAGGCCATTTCCACCACCACGTCGAGCGTGTCGTTGCGATACGTAATGGCCCGCAGGAGCATCGGCAGACTGATGCCGGCGATGACTTCCACGTGCCCCGGACTGCTCAGCCGGATCGTGCAGTTCGAGGGCGTTCCGCCCATGACGTCGGTGATCACCAGTACCCCGGAGCCGTCATCGATGCGGGCGATTGCCTCGGAGGCGATGCGGCACACCTCGGCCGGCTCCTGGTCGGCTCGTACATCGATGGCTTCCAGATGTTCCGGGCGCGCCCGGAACACGTGCGTGGCCGCGTCGATGAAGGCGCTGCCCAGCGGCGCATGGGTCAGTAGCAGGATGCCGATCATGCCGAAGGACCTGCCGCCTTCTCAGGCCGCTGCACCGCAGGCCCGCTCGAGCGCATCGATGAACAGGGCAGGCACGTCGAAGCCGGTCTGGTCTGTGATTTCGCGGAAACAGGTTGGGCTGGTGACATTCAGTTCGGTCATGCAATCGCCGATGACGTCCAATCCTACCAGCAGCAGACCGCGCTGCAGCAGCCTTTGCGCGAGGCCCTCGCCGATTTCGCGGTCGCGCGCCGACAGCGGTCTGGCAACGCCGAGCCCGCCCACGGCCAGGTTGCCGCGCACTTCGCTGCCCTGCGGAATGCGCGCCAGCGAGTAAGGGACCACTTCGCCGCCGATCAGCAGGATGCGCTTGTCGCCTTCCACGATCTCCGGAATGAAACGCTGGACCATGATGGTGCGATGGCCGTTGTCGGTCAGTGTTTCAATGATGGAGCCGAGGTTCAGGCCGTCTTCCTTCACACGGAAGATGCCGATGCCGCCCATGCCGTCGAGCGGCTTGAGAATGATGTCGCGGTGCTCGGCGTGGAAGGCGCGCACATGGGCTGCGTCCGAGGTGACCAGCGTGGGCGCGATGTATTCAGGGAACTGGGCAATGGCCAGCTTCTCGTTGTGGCTGCGGATCGCCTCCGGCTTGTTGAATACGCGTGCGCCCTGCTTCTCCGCCACTTCGAGCAGATAGGTCAGGTATACGTATTCCATGTCGAACGGCGGATCCTTGCGCACCAGCACGGCATCGAAGGCTTCCAGGCCGGTCGCAACGGCCGGTTCGGCCTTGTACCAGTGGTTCGGGTCGCCGGTCAGCGTGATGCGCGTCACGTCCGCCACAAGGCGCCCATCCTTGAACGCCATGTCCTTCTGCTGGAATGCGTGCACTTCGTGGCCGCGCCGTGCCGCCTCGGCCATCATCGAATAGGTGCTGTCCTTTGAGATCTTGAAGCGCTCGAGCGGGTCGGCCAGGAATGCGAACTTCATGCTTGTAGATTAGTAGACTTCCGGATTGGGGTCGGTCTTTTCCAGCTCGATCGACGCGGCCAGCAAGGCCATGCGCGCGACCACGCCGTACATGTAGAAGCGGTTCGGCGGCGCGGTGCCTGGCGAGGCCTGCAGATCGGGCAGCGCATGCTGCTGGGCGAAAGCCAGCGGCACATAGTGCGCGCCCGGGGAGTTCAGGTTCTCGTCGACGCCGCGCTCAGTATGCACGCGGTAGAAACCGCCGACCACGTAGCGGTCGATCATGTACACCACCGGCTCGGCAACGGCATCATTGATGCGCTCGAAAGTGTGCACGCCTTCCTGGATGATCACGTCCGATACCTGCAGGCCTTCCTTGATCACCGACATCTTGTTGCGCTGCTTGCGGTTGAGATCCTTGACCTCGCTGGCGTCCCTGACGGTCATGATGCCCATGCCGTAAGTGCCGGCGTCAGCCTTGACGATCACGAAAGGCTGCTCCTTGAT
>JAEZHR010000381.1 GCA_023416415.1 Pseudomonadota bacterium | reverse complement strand
CTGCTGCGGGAATTGCACGACTGCCTGGACGAAGGCGACCGCATCGTCAACAAGCCCAGCATGGATCTCGACGACTACGCGAACTACGTCGAGATGAACGACCGCTTCCACCAGCTCATCATGGATGGGTGCGACAACGTGGTGCTCAAGCGCGTCATGGACACGCTCGCGGGCCAGCCGTTCGCCGCGTGCAGCGCCATGCTGCCGATGCAGTCATCCATGGAAGAAGGACAGCAATGGATGAAACAGGCGCACCAGACTCACCATAGCCTGGTGCAGGCGATCGAACGCGGCCAGGGCACGCGCGCGCAGGCTCTCGGTGAAGAGCATGTCGAGATCGCGCGCATGAATCTCGAATACGCGCTCGCACAACCGGACCTCGCTGCCGAAATCATGCCCAGCATCAGGCTGGTAGCCGACAGCACGCGCACGCCACGCGGCTGAGCCGCCGCGCGGCACGCCCCTGCACGGCCGCGCCCATGCGCCCGGTTCGATCCCGACGCATCCCTGCCTTTCGATCCGCTTGCCCTGTTCCATGCGCCGATGCGGCGAAGCGCCAGCTGCTCCGCAATCGCCGTCGGATGCGCCCGCAGCTGTTGCTGCCGCATGAGCACATTCGCATGAAGCTGCTGCGCGAGTGCCGCCCGATCGCCTCGCGAACCTGCATGTTCTATCCGCCCTGCTGATCCTGCACCGCTGCCGGCAAGCCCGCCGGCAGCGCTGGCAGCAGCCAGCCTTCCAGCCCCCTGATCGCCAGGTTCCCCCAGGTCACGAACATTCTCCGCATTACCCCGCCATGCGGTGACTCTCCGAGCAGGCGGGTGCTGCGCAGCCTCGCCTCATCGAACGCTGCGCGGCGCTTCTTCGTCCATCAGCCCGGCCAGCACCGGATCGATCGGCAGCCGCTTGAACATGCTGATATCGGTGCCGCCGGTATTCCCCGTCGGGACGACGCCGATCGCAGAGCCGATGATGCCCAGCACGATACGCACCGCCTGCCCCCAGACCTCGATGATCGAGCGTCGACGCAGCCCGATGCGCAGCATCAGCCAGTGCGACTGCGCATGGAGGACGACATGACGCTGCCCGAGCACGTGCGCGGTTTCCCCGTGGCGCATGGCATGCGCCAGCCGGCCTTGCGCGAGCGCGTGACGTGCGGCGGCAAGTTCGGCGGCAAAGGCCTGACGCAATGAAGCTTTCATGGTGTTGATCTCCTCTCAATGAAAGCGTGTCATTAAAAACCCTGCACCAGCTTCAAGGTCAAGCACCATGCAGCAGAAGCGAATCGGGGCGCTTCACGGATCCACTTCGGTGAGCGCGTCAGAAATCAAATCAAAGCGCAAAATGGAGTGTGGATCCAAGTGCGCATCCAAGTGCATATCAGAGTGCAAACAGGTGCACAAAGAGGAACGCAAATCCGGCGTACGCGGGCAGCGGTTTAGAGGATGCCTTCGAACCCGGATGATCACGAGTGCGGCGGCAACGTGCTACCGTGGCGGGCTTTTCCGCCGCACGTAACAGATCAGAGGAATGCGCTCATGAACAAGCCGTGGTTGAAACACTATCCATCCGGCGTACCCGAAGATATCGATCCCGAAGCCTACTCATCGCTCGTGGCACTGCTGGAAGAGAGCTTCCAGCGCTACCGCGATCAGGAAGCCTATGTTTGCATGGGCCGCGCCATGACCTACGGCGAACTCGACGACATGTCGCGCGCGCTGGCCGCGTGGCTGCAGAAGGAAGGCCTGCAACGGGGCGACCGGGTGGCGGTGATGCTGCCCAACATCCTGCAGTTTCCGGTTGTGATGGCTGCAGTGCTGCGCGCCGGTTGCATCCTCGTCAATGTCAATCCGCTCTACACCGCGCGCGAACTGGCGCACCAGCTCGAGGACTCCGGCGCGCTGGCGGTCATCGTGCTGGAGAACTTCGCGCATACGCTGGAACAGGCCCTGCCGTACGCCAGCATGGAGAAGATCGTGGTGGCCACGATGGGCGACCTGCTCGGCATCAAGGGCCCGCTGGTGAACTTCGCGGTGCGCAAGCTCAAGAAGCTGGTCGCCCCCTACTCCCTGCCCGACCATGTGAGTTTCAAGGCCGCGCTGCGCGCAGGGCGTGCGCTGAAATTTTCACCACCCGAAATCAAGTCCGACGACATCGCCGTACTGCAGTACACCGGCGGCACCACCGGCGTGAGCAAGGGTGCCATGCTGTTGCATCGCACCCTGGTTTCCGCGCTGCTGGCATCCGAAGCCTGGATGCAGCCGGGCATTGCCCGCAAGACCATCAACGGCCAGCGCAACTTCGTATGCGTGCTGCCGCTGTACCACGTGTTCGCCTTCGTCAACTGCAGCCTGCTGGCCATGCGCGCTGGCGCGCGCAACATCCTGATTCCAAATCCGCGCGACCTGCGCGCAACGATCAACGCGCTGCGCCCCTACAAGCTGCACATCTTCCCGGCGGTCAACACGTTGTTCCAGGCACTGCTGCACGAACCGCGCCTGCGCACGCTCGACTTCAGCGAAATGGTGATCTCGCTTGCCGGCGGCATGGCGGTGCAGCAGCGCGTAGCCCAGGAGTGGCTGGACGTGACAGGCACGCCGATCGTCGAAGGCTACGGTCTGTCCGAGACCAGTGCGGGCATCGCCTGCACGCCCACCGATTCGCTCGAATTCACCGGCACCATCGGCCTGCCGATGCCGGGCGTGAGCGTGCGCATCGTCGATGAGGCGGGCGAGGAAGTACCGATCGGCGAACGCGGCGAAATCGCCATCAAGGGACCGCAGGTCATGGCCGGCTACTGGAAGCGCGACGATGAGACCGCGCGCGCGATGACGGCCGACGGCTGGTTCCTGTCAGGCGACATCGGCATCATGGATGAAGGCGGCTGGATTCGTATCGTCGACCGCAAGAAGGACATGATCCTGGTCTCGGGCTTCAACGTCTATCCGAACGAAGTCGAGGACGTCGCCGCAATGCACCCGGACGTGAAGGAAGTCGCCGCGATCGGGGTGCCGGACGAGCAGCGCGGCGAGATGGTCAAGCTGTTCGTGGTCAAGGCCAATGAACGCCTGACCGAAGCCGAACTGCTGAAGTTCTGCGCGGATCGGCTGACCGGATACAAGCGGCCGCGCTCGGTGGAGTTCCGCGAAGCCTTGCCGAAGTCGAACATCGGCAAGATCCTGCGGCGCGAATTGCGTCCGAAGATCTGAGGCGCGGGAGCTATCGAAACACGGCCCTGAAAAAACAAAGCCTGCTTCGGCGAACATGATCGCCGAAGCAGGCTTTGAGCGGACTGGCGCAGCTCAGCGCTTTTGCAGCATGGCCCAGGCCGAGGGCAGGAGCGCCATGGCAATGGCGATCTTCACCAGGTCACCCGGGATGAACGGCAGCAGCCCGACGCTCAGGGTGTGGCTGAACGAAGGCATGAAGGTGTCGAGCCAGAGCAGGCCGGGCACGAAGATCACAGCATTGCCAACCAGCATGGCAAGCGCCGTGAGGACAGGCTTGCGATCCCAGCCGCGCTGCGCGAACAGGCCGACCGTCGCGGCAGCGAGCGGGAAGGCCAGCAGATAACCGCCGGTCGGTCCGGCCAGATGCGCAAAACCGCCTTGCCACCCCTGGAACATCGGCAAGCCCAGCGCACCGCCAACTACGTACACGGCTGCCGTCAGGGCGCCCATGCGCGATCCGTAGGCAGCGCCCAGCAGCAGTACCGCCAGTGTCTGACCGGTAAACGGAACCGGCCCGATGGGAATGCGCAGCTGCGCGAGCAGGGTCAGAAAAGCCACGCCGAAGGCGATCTGCAAAGCCGCCTTGCGGCGCTCCGACAGCGTCGTTGTCCAGGGCGACAGTGCGTCGATCAGGAGCGGGGAAGTCGTAGTCATGTTCATGTCTTGCCTTTTCTCAGTTGTCTCAGTTGTTCCACCAATAAACTCGGTCCTGCGGAGCCTGCCCCGCAATCTCATGCGCGCGGCGCTTCGATCGGCGCTTCCAGCGGCGCCCCCGTCATCGCCTGCAGCTCGTCGAAGCTCAAGCCATCGACCATCGAGCGCACATGCAGTCGCCCATCGACGATGTCGATGACTGCGATGTCCGTGTAGATGCGATCCACCACCGCGCAGCCGGTCAGCGGGTAGGTGCATTCCTTGACGATCTTCGGCTTGCCTTCCTTCGTCACATGCTCCATCAGCACCCACGCCTGGCGTGCGCCGACTACCAGGTCCATCGCTCCGCCCACGGCGGGGATCGAGTCTGGCGCGCCGGTGTCCCAGTTGGCGAGATCTCCGTTGCTCGACACCTGGAAGGCACCAAGTATCGTGAGGTCGATATGGCCGCCGCGCATCATCGCAAACGAGGTGACGTGATCGGTAATCGATGCGCCCGGCAGCAGAGTGACCGGCTCCTTGCTTGCATTGATCAGCGCCGTATCGACCGGTGCGCCGGGAATGCCCGGCCCCATGCCGATGATGCCGTTCTCGCTGTGCAGGATGACGTCACGTCCGGGCGGCAGATACTTCGAAACCAGACCGGGGATGCCGATGCCAAGATTGACGTAGCTGCCTTCGGCGATGTCCTCCGCTGCCCGGCGCGCGATTTCTTCGCGCGTCAGTCTTGTCCACTTCGTCATGCTTCCCTCCCGACCTGCACCACACGCTTCACGAAAATCCCCGAGGTCATCACGTGCTCCGGCGCAATCGCGCCGAGCGGAACGATTTCGTCGACCTGGGCCACGGCGACCCTGGCGGCCATGCACATGACCGGACCGAAGTTGCGCTCGGCATAGCGGTACATCAGGTTGCCCCAGCGATCGCCCTGCTGTGCCTTGACGAAGGCAAAGTCACCCGGCAGCGGATCTTCCAGAACGTAGCCCACGCCATTGATCACGCGGGTTTCCTTGCCCTTCGCCAAAGCCGTGCCATACGAGGTCGGCGTGAAGAACGGCCCCAGCCCCGAACCTGCCGCCCGCATGCGTTCGGCCATGGTCCCCTGGGGCACGCATTCCAGTTCGATCTTCCCGGCATGGTAGGCCTCCGCGAAAGCCACCGCATTCGGCTGCTTCGGGTTTGAAGAGCGCGCAAACGAACAGATCATCTTGCGCACACGCCCGGCCTCCACCAGCTCGCTCAAGCCGAACGGGCCGTTGCCGGCATTGTTGTTCACGATGGTCAGGTCGGTCGCTCCCTGATCGAGCAGCGCACGCACCAGCTCGGTAGGCACGCCGGAGATGCCGAAACCGCCGATCAGGATGGTTGCGCCGTCCTTCACATCCGCGACGGCTTCGTGCACGCTCGCTACTGTCTTGTCCAACACGATAAGTCCCTTCCCTCAGTTCATGGGCCGCTACAAGGCGGCGGCCGTGCCCAGGATCACCGTCGACTGGCTCGACAGCGTGCCGCCATTGCCATGGGCAAGGGCAATCTGCGCATTGGGCACCTGGCGTTCCCCGCACTCGCCGCGCAACTGGCGTACCGCCTCGATCACAAGGAAAACCCCATACATGCCCGGGTGCACGCACGACAAGCCGCCACCGTTGGTATTCACCGGCAGCCTGCCTCCCGGAGCGATTGCGCCATTGGCGACGAAGCGCCCGCCCTCGCCCTTCGGACAGAATCCGAGATCTTCGAGGAAAAGGATGGTATTGATGGTGAAGGCGTCATACAGGCCGACCACGTCCACATCCGCCGGTGTGAGTCCGGCCATGTCGAACGCGACCTTGCCGGATTCGCTGGCTGCCGTCACGGTCAGGTCGTGCATCGACGAGATCTGGCGGTTCCACACTGCCGTGCCGTTGCCCAGCACGTAGGCGGCGCCGTTCGGACAATCGCGCGCGCGGTCGGCGCGCATCATGACGAAGGCACCGGCACCGTCCGTGACCAGGCAGCAATCGCGCACCGTCAGCGGCGACGACACCTTGCGCGCATTCGACACTTCCTCGATCGAGAGCGGATCGCGCATCGTGGCTTCCGGATTGAGCTGCGCCCACTTGCGCGCCGCCACGGCGACTTCGGACAACTGGTCGCGCGTGGTCCCGTACTCATGCATGTGACGCTGCGCCGCCAGCGCGTAGGCGGTGATCGGGCTGAGCGGGTTGTACGGATGCTCGTAGGGCTGCGGATCGACCATGCGGAAGCCCTCGACCATGCCCTTGCGATTGAAACTGCCGGTCTTCTGGTTGCTGCCGTAGCACACCAGCACGGCATTGCACTGTCCGGACATCAGCGCCAGCATGGCCGGCATGATGTGGGCGATGAAGCTCGATCCGCCCAGCATGGTGCTGTGGATGAAGCGCGGACGCATGCCCAGGTATTCGGCCGTCGGCATGCTCCACATGGTCGCTGCCGAGCTGCAGGTGGCCAAGCCGTCGATGTCCTTCATCGTCAGGCCGGCATCGGCCACGGCGCGCGCCGAGGCCTGCGCCAGGATTTCCATGGCGGTAAAGCCGCTAGCATCGCCGATGCCCGCCTGGCCGACCCCGACCACTGCGACCGATCCACGCAATTCCTTCGGCGTCATGCTTGTTCTCCCGGAGTGAAAATCAGCAGTCCCTTGCCGTCGGTCAGCTTCACGCCGGCCTTGACTGCCATGCCGATCGTCACCGCTTCCGGCGCGATTTCCTCTACACGGCTCATCACGCGCACACCTTCTTCGAGATCGATCAGGGCGACGTTGTAGTCGCTGTTGGTGCCCGGCTTGCCATGGATGACGCTCACCGAATAGACGGTGCCGCGGCCACTGGGCTCGACCCAGCTCAGGTGTTCGCTGCCGCAATGCGGACACAGCACGCGCGGATAGAACACGTGGCCCTTGCACGCCGTGCATTGCTGAATCAGGAAGCGTCCCTGATCCAGGCTCGCGAAGTACTCCGCTTCCGGGCCGCGCAGGGTGCCCGTCGGGATGATTTCAGTCTGCATGTCTGCCTCTCAGTTCGATGCGACGTTGGCGTGGCTGGCTTCATAGGTGGACAAATTGCCACCTTCCCTGACAAGACGCTCAAGCAGCGGCGCGGGTGTCCACAGCTCGCCATGAATACGATGAAACTCGCGCACGCGCTCCAGCACGCGCTCCAGGCCGATGGTATCGGCATAGAACATCGGACCGCCGCGCGCGGCAGGAAAGCCGTAGCCGTTGACGTAGATGACATCGATGTCGCTGCCACGCTGGGCAATGCCTTCCTCGAGAATCTTCGCGCCCTCGTTGATCAGGGCATACATCGTGCGCTCGATGATCTCGTCCGCGCTGAGCGGACGGCGCACGATGCCAGACTCGGCAGCGCAGGCCTCGATCAAACGATCGATCTCGGGATCGGGAACCGGCGTGCGGCTGCCCGCTTCGTAGCGATAGAAGCCGGCGCCGGTCTTCTGCCCCAGCCGGCCCGATTCGCAGATGCGGTCGGCAATCTTGCAGTAGCGGATGTGCGCCGGGCGCGTGGGAGCCAGGCGCTTGCGCATGGCCCAGCTGATGTCCAGACCGGCCAGATCACCCATGCGCAGCGGGCCCATTGCCAGACCGAACTGTTCCAGCGTCTTGTCCACCTGCTCGGGGCTGGCCCCTTCCTCAAGCAGAAAATGCGCCTCTCGCGTGTAATGGCTGACCATGCGGTTGCCGACGAATCCGTCGCACACGCCCACCAGCACGCCCACCTTGCCGACACGGCGCGCCAGCGTCATCGTGGTCTGGATGACGTCGGGTGCGGTCGCGTCGCCCCGCACGATCTCGAGCAGGCGCATCACATGCGCCGGGCTGAAGAAATGCAGGCCGATCACGTCCGCAGGCCGCGAGGTGAAGGCCGCGATGCGATTGATGTCCAGGCGCGATGTGTTGGTCGCGAGGATGGCGCCCGGCTTTGCGATCTTGTCGAGCCGCTCGAACACGGAGCGCTTGACGTCCATTTCCTCGAACACGGCCTCGATCACCAGGTCGGCATCGGCCAGCGCGTCCATGCTGATGGCGCCGGTGATGCGCGCCACGCGCGCATCCATTTCGGATTGCGCGAGCTTGCCCTTGGCAACGGTGCCGGCGTAGTTCTTCCGGATGGTCGCCAGTCCGCGGTCCAGAGCTTCCTGCGAGGTTTCAACCAGCGTTACCGGGAAACCGGCGCTGGCAAAAGTCATGGCGATGCCGGTGCCCATCGTGCCTGCACCGACCACGCCGACGTGGCTGATGGGCCGTTCGCTTGCGTCTCCGGTAAGGTGGGCAAGCTTGGACACCTGGCGCTCCGCGAAGAACAGATGGCGCAGTGCCTTGGACTCGGTGCCGTTGACGAGTTCGACGAATCGCTCGCGCTCGAAGCGAAGGCCTTCTTCGAGCGTGCCGGACATCGATTTCTCGATGCAGGCGATGCATTCCAGCGGCGCACGCTGACCACGCATTTCGCGGGCCGCTCTGGCGCGCGCGGCAGCCAGCAACTCGCCGGCATTTTCTGGCGTCGCAGCCTGTTCCGGCAGCGTGCGTTCATGCAACGCACGCTTCGCCGCATCGACGGCAAACGCGATGGCCCATTGTTCGAACGCCGTCTCGCCGCCGACTGCATCGACCAGTCCGCACTCAAGCGCCTTCGCGGCGCCGATCGGCTTGCCGCCAACGATGATGTCCAGCGCAATCGGCACACCGATCAGGCGCGGCAGCCGCTGCGTGCCGCCGCCGCCGGGCAAGAGGCCGAGCTTGACTTCAGGCAGCCCCAGGCGCGCGTCCGGGTGCGCGATGCGATAGTGGCAGGAAAGCGCAAGCTCCAGGCCGCCGCCGAGCGCGGAGCCGTGTATCGCCGCCACGACCGGCTTGCCGATGGCGGCGATGCGCCGGAACAGATTCGGCGATGTCGGCTCCCGGGTGCTGTTCTCGGTATTGAATTCGCGGATGTCCGCACCGCCGGAGAAATACTGACCTTCTCCGATCAGAACGATGACGTGTACCGCCTCGTCGGCCAACGCCTGGTCGAGTCCGGCGGCAACACCGGCCCGCAGCCTGTAGCTCAGGCCGTTGACCGGCGGGTTGGCCAGACGGATGACCGCAACGTTTCCTGCGCGCTGATAGTTCGCTGCAAGCTGCGTCATGGGTGGTCCCCTATGGTGACGACGAAGATGCGGACGTTCATTCGACGACCACGACCGCCTGCCCCTCCGCGACTTCGTCGCCGACGGACAGGAGGACCTGGGCGACGACGCCGCCAACCTCGGATTCGAGCGGAATCTCCATCTTCATCGATTCGATGGTCATGACGGCGTCGCCTGCATCGATGCGGTCACCGGGTTGCACATGAACGGCGGCCACGCGGCCGGCCAAGGCGGATTCGATCGAAGGCACTTTGGTCTCCTATTCAGACACTTTTTTCAGACAGATCAGGATTGCGCGAGAACGGCCTGCGCCATTCCCGTATGCACACGGCCGCAACGGAATTCTTCGGACTGCAGCACGCGCCGGATGAAGGGAATGTTGGTCTTCACACCTTCGACCGCAAACGCATCGAGCGCGCTTTCCATGCGGGCCAGCGCTTGTGCGCGGTCGCGTCCATGGGCAATCAGCTTTGCGATCATCGGATCGTAGTAGCTGGACACGCGGCAGTCTGGCGCATACCCGGTTTCGACACGAATGCCCTCGCCGGCCGGGGGCCCGAACACCTTGAGCA
>JAEZHR010000367.1 GCA_023416415.1 Pseudomonadota bacterium | reverse complement strand
CGCCCCTGCTTGCGCCCGACGGCGCGCACCTGCTGTTCAGCCGCCGGCTCAACGCGGCCGGGGGCGGCTTCGAGGGCGTGGCCATGCTCATGGTCGCGGCAGAGTTTTTTACCAGCGGCTATGAATCCGCACGCATCGGACGCCAGGGCATGCTGGCCGTGCTGAGCGAAGACGGCCGGCTGATCACGGCGCGCAGCGGCGAACTCGTCTGGCACGACGGCACGCACCGTCTCGACCTGGCACATGTCCTGAAGCGGGCACCGGGAGAATTGCCGCGCGCCGAACCCGGCGTGCTCGACGGGGTGCGCCGCTTCGTCGAAACGCGCAGAGTGTTCGGCTATCCGCTGGTGATCATGGTCGGGTTGGCCGAAGACGAGCAGCTGGCCGCATTCCGCGAGCGGCGCCGCAACCACCTGTGGCAGGCAGGCATCGCAAGTCTTGTCCTGGGCGCACTGCTGCTCACGCTCGGACGTCTGTCCTGGCAGCTGGTGGCGACACGGTTGCATACGCGCAAGGAACAGGAAACGTATTTCGCCGCCAGCAATGCCAGCCGGGAAGGCTTCTTCATCCTCAGGCCGGTGCGCAACGGCAGCGCAGAGATCGTCGATTTCATTCTGGCCAACGTCAATGCGCGCGGGATCGAGCTGTTCGGCGGACGCCCGGTTGACGTCGTCGGCAAATCCCTGTGCAAGGTGCTGCCGCAGATACGCGACGACGGCACGCTGGATGAGTTCATACGCGTGGCTAACACCGGCGTGCCGGCCGAGCTGGAGTGGGAAAACACCTGCGGAATTCTGCATGCGCGCTGGCTGTATCGCCAGGTTCTGCGCGTGGAGGGCGATCTGGTTCTGATGATTCGCGACATCAGCGAGCAAAAGAATACCGAACGCCAGCGGGCCGAGCAGGCCAAGGTGCTGGAAATCATTGCCAAGGGCGCGCCGCTGACGGACGTGCTCGATCGTCTGATGCACCTCATCCAATCCCAGTTCGATGCGATGCGTTGCTCGGTCCTGCTGTTCGATTCCGAAGCCGGTGTGCTGCGCCATGCCGCCGCGCTCGGACTCGAGGAGTCTTACATGCGTGCCATCGACGGCACGCACATCGGGCCCGCCGTCGGTTGCTGCGGTCGCGCGGCCTGGGCCGGCAAGCCGGTGCTGGTGGCCGACATCGAACAGGACCGGCTGTGGGACGACTTCCGCGACCTTGCACGCACGCACGGACTGCGCGCCTGCTGGTCGTTCCCGATCCTGTCGCAGCAGGAGAACGTGCTCGGCACCTTTGCGCTGTATGCGAGCACACCCGGCCTGCCCACGCAAGAACAGGTGCAGCAGGTCGAGATTGCCGCACGCATTGCTGGCATTGCCATCGAGCGCAAGCGCTCCGAAGACCGCATTCGCCACATGGCGCAGCACGATGCGCTGACGGGTCTGCCGAACCGCACCCTGCTCGAAGACCGTCTGCATCAGGCCATACGCCATGCCCAGCGCAACGGACGCGGCGTGACAGTGATATTCCTCGACCTCGATCGCTTCAAGGTCGTCAACGACAGCCTCGGTCATAGCGTGGGAGACGAGCTGCTCAAGACCGTGGCGCGGCGCATGCAACACGCGGTGCGCGAATCGGACACCGTGGTGCGCGTGGGTGGCGACGAATTCGTGGTGGTACTGGCCGACGAGCCGCGGCGCGCCGATGCCGGGCACCGGGCGGCCGAGAAGCTCCTCGCCGCCATCGGCGAGCCGCTGCTGCTGGTCGGGCGCGAATTGCAGGTATCGGCCAGCATCGGTCTGGCGTCCTATCCGGACGACGGTCAGACGCCCGACCAGCTGCTGGCCAATGCCGATGCCGCGATGTACCGGGCCAAGGAGCTTGGCCGCAACAACTACCAGTTCTTCACTGCGGCGCTCAATGCACGCGTGCGCCATACCCTGGAGATGCAGGAGGGCTTGCGCATGGCGCTCGCGCGCGACGAACTGATCCTGCACTACCAGCCGCAGGTCGACATGCACACGGGGCGCATTGTCGGCGTCGAGGCGCTGGTGCGCTGGCAGCATCCGCAGCGCGGCTTGCTCGGACCGAGCGAATTCATTTCGTTAGCCGAAGATAGCGGCCTGATCGTGGCCATCGGGCAAGAGGTGCTGGAAGAAGCCTGCCGCCAGAACAAGGCCTGGCAGGATGCCGGCCTGCCGCCGCTGGTGGTGGCGGTCAACGTGTCGGCCCGCCAGTTCCGCGATGCGGAGTTCTCCGCCAAGGTGCGGCATGTGCTGGAATCCACCGGCCTGGCGCCATGCTGGCTGGAGCTGGAACTGACCGAGAGCCTGATCATGCAGGACGTGCAGCAGGCCGTGCAGGTGATGCAGGAACTCAAGGCCATGGGCGTGCAGCTGTCGATCGACGATTTCGGTACTGGCTATTCCAACCTGAGTGCCCTCAAGCGCTTCCCGATCGCGCGTCTGAAGCTCGACAAGTCCTTTGTGCGCGACCTGCCGCACTCGCGCGACGACAGCGCCATCGCGCGCGCGATCATCTCGCTCGGCCACACGCTGAACGTGCGCGTATTGGCCGAAGGGGTGGAAACGGCGCCACAGTTTGCATTTCTGCGCAGCAACGGATGTGATGAGGCGCAGGGCTTTTTCATCTGCCGGCCGCAGGCCGCCGAGCAGGTGGAGCGGCGCTTGGCCGAACAGGCCACCAGCATGCATGCAGGCAATGAGTGATGTAATTCCGACAATGCATTTGGATTGGATGGTGCCTGTGGTTAATATTTCGTTTCAGTGAGCGGATGAGTTGGTCCCGTTCACTGTTTCCAAGGGGTTGGGAGTGGCGTTACGCGCCACTCCTTTTTTTTCGCCAGACACACAGGCTGCGAAACAGCGGTCCGGCGCACAGCACCACAGCGGCCATGCGCACGCTGTGAAAGGCGGTTACTACGGGCACGCCGAGCTGCAGCGCATGCGCGGTCAGACTCATCTCCGCGATGCCGCCCGGTGAAGTGGCCAGGATGGCGGTGGCGGGATGCATGCCGCTGGCTGTTGCCAGCAGCAGCGCGAAGCCGACCGACAGGCCGATGGCCAGCAGCGTGCAGGCGGCCACGCTCGCCAGATAGCGCGGCGCGGTACGCAGGAAGGCCGGCGAGAAGCGCGTACCCAGCGAAATTCCGATGAACAGCTGGCCCCAGTGCACGATCCAGTCCGGCAGTGCGGAAAGCGTTACGCCCCCGGCCGTCAATGCCGTCGACGCCAGCAGCGGGCCGATCACCCACACGTTCGGCCAGCCCCTGCGCTTGAGCACCAGGGCAAGCGCAACGGTCGCCGCCACCAGCCCCGGCAGTCCTGTGTAGTCCACCGCCTGCGCCGCCGGCACGAAGGGATCGGCACCGTGCACGCCGGCGAACTTGAAGGCGAACGGAATCGCCGCCACCACCATCATGATGCGCAGGCTGTGCGCGGCCGCCACCAGATCGACGCGCGCGCCATGATGCTCGCCCTGCACCGCCATCTCGGAGGCGCCGCCGACTGCCATTGCGAAGAAGGTGGTGGCTGCATCCGCGCCCGACAGCTTGTGCAGTACCCAGCCGCACACCATGCCCAGCATCAGCGCAAACACCACGCCTGCGGCGATGTAGCCCAACCAGGCACCGAGCACGACCAGCACCGACGCGGTGAAGTAAAGACCGAGCGCGGTGCCGATCGCCCATTGGCCGGCTTCGCGGACCTGCACCGGGCAGGAGAGGGACAGACCGCGCGTGCGCAGCGCGGCAGTGGTGAACAGCGGACCGATCATCCACGGCAACGGCGTGTTCAGCCAGGTGCAAAGCATGGCGCCAAGCCAGGCCACGACCAGCGCGAGCAGAAAGGAGCGCTGGAAGAAGGGAGCGAACATGGAAAGCACGGCGAAACGGCAATGGGATGGGATGAAAGTTGGCAAAGCGTAACCGATTCGCGTGCGGCGTGCCGTCACGCTTTTCGCTGAGGCAACGCAAAACTGTTGCGCGGGCGATACGGGATGCTGACGCGCTGTGTCTGAACGGTTAAGCTGGCCAGCCTGCAACAAGATGTAAGCAGTCAGGGGCGCGGCGGCCCGCTTGCCTGACTGTCGAGAAGGAACCCGAATGCTTTTCCGCTTGTCCTGCCTTGCCGCCTGCCCGAATGTCGTTCGCCCGTTCGCTGCGCGCCTGATCACCGTCGGCCTGTCGTTTGTCCTGCTCGGTTGTGGCGGAGGCGGCGATTCGCTCAGCCTGCACAGCACTGTGACGTTGTCTCCCGATGCCGTCGCCGACGCCGGCCTCGCGCGATTCAATGCCGCGCGCGCGGCTCTGGGTCTTTCCGTGCTGACACGCGATCCCGCACTGGATGCCGCCGCCCGCGGACATTCGGAATACCAGGCAGCCAACGGCGTCATCACCCACTACCAGACCGCCGGTACGCCAGGCTTCACCGGCGAATGTCTCGGTGACAGCGCGGTCCACGCACGCTGTGCGCCGGAGAAGACCAGCCGCCTCGAACAGGCCGGCTACCTGTTCAGCGATGGCGGCCATGCCTTCGGTGAAGTCATTTCCAAGACCTTCCATACCAGTGCCGCCGACGCGGCGGACGCGCTGATCGCCGCCATCTACCACCGCTTCGTGATCTTCGAACCGGTGTTCAAGCAGGCCGGAACGGGTGCGGCCCAAAGTGTCGCAGGCGCGACCTACTTCACCGTCAACCTCGTGGCCGACGGGCTCGACGGCGGTCTCGGCCTGGGCAATGTGGTTGTCTATCCGATGAACGGACAGCAGGACGTGCCGCGCAGCTTCTCCAGTGATCAGGAAGTGCCCGATCCCGTGCCCTCGCGGGACATGGTCGGATATCCGATCAGCATCCATGCCGACATCCATGGCGCCATGGGAGCCACGGTCGTCGATGTGGATCGCTTCCTGATTCGCCCGCTGGGTGGTACGGCGTTGAGCGTGCAGGCGCTTTGGCGCGGCAAGGATGCGCACACGCCGGCCTCGGTCGCCGCGATCGTTCCGCTGGAGATACTGGCGCCGCAGACGACCTATGAAGTGGAGTTCGTCGGCACTGTTTCCGGACGCAACGTGAGCCGCGTCTGGCAGTTCACCACCGGCCTCTGAGCGCGTACCGGGCCGCTCTGCTCACGCACCGCTGTCAGCGGGCGGTATCAGGCACCATGTCCGCGCGCGTCAATCGAAGTCGAACAGATCTGACAGAAAGCCCTTGCGTTTCTTCTTCTTGTGGGCACCGTAGCGCGGATCGTAATAGCCATGCTGCGGGTGTTGCTGGGGCGGGTACTGGGGCGCGTGCGGTGCCTGGGAAGTCGCCTGCGGCTGCGCGGATGTCGCCTCTGTCGCGCGTTCGATGATCTTGTCCAGCTCGCCGCGATCGAGCCACACGCCGCGACACTGCGGGCAGTAATCGATCTCGATGCCCTGACGCTCGGACATCACGAGAGGCACGGTCTTGCAGACGGGACATTGCATGTGTACTTCCTCCTTCCAACGATGCCAAAGACCCGCAGGTATCGTGCCATGCGTGCCGCCGGCCTGCGATGGCTTGCGGCAAATGTGACAGAATCCATCGGAAATTGACAAGTTGGAGGGTGCAGTGTCTGAAATGTTGCAGGCGCGTCTGGCGGCGCAGAAGCAGGCGTTCGCGCGCGAAGTGCCCGACTACCGGCGTCGCATGGAGGCCCTGGCAGGCCTGCGCGATGCGTTGCACGCGCAGCAGGATGCTTTGCTGAAAGCCGTCAACGAAGACTTCGGCGGACGCGCGGCGGAAGAGACGCTGATGCTCGAACTGTTTCCGCTGTATGACCAGATCCGCCACGCGCGCGCTCACCTGAAGGGCTGGATGCGGCGCAGGCGCGTGGCCAGCAGCTGGTTCCTCCAGCCCGCGCGCGCGTACTATCAGTACCAGCCGCTGGGCGTGGTCGGCGTCATCGGTGCCTGGAACTACCAGCTGCTGCTCACGCTCGGACCGCTGGTCGACGCCTTGGCCGCCGGCAATCACGTGATGATCAAGCCCTCCGAAGTCACGCCGCGCTCGGCAGAAGTCATTGCCCGCATCGTCGCCGATGCCTTCCCGCCCGAATACGTCAGCTGCGTGAGCGGCGACGTTGAGGTCGGCAAGTCGTTCGCGGCGCTGCCATTCGATCACCTGTTCTTCACCGGATCCACCCGCGTCGGCCGGCAGATCATGCAGGCCGCTGCCGCCAATCTGGTGCCGGTCACGCTCGAGCTGGGAGGAAAATCCCCGGCCATCATTCATGCCAGCTTCCCTCTCGAAATTGCCGTGACGCGCATCATGACCGGCAAGCTCTTCAACGCCGGCCAGACCTGCGTCGCGCCCGACTATGTGCTGCTGCCGGCAGGCCAGGAAGAGGCCTTTGCGGCGCATGCCAGAAAGACCGTGGCGCGTCTCTATCCGCGTCTGGTCGACAACAAGGACTACACGCGCATCGTCAGCGCAGGGCACTACGCCCGCCTGCAGCAACTGATCGAAGACGCCCGGGACAAGGGGGCGCGCGTGGAGACCCTGAACCCGGCGCAGGAACAGATCGATCCCGCCGGCAAGCTCATGCCCCCGACCCTGATCTTCGATCCGCGCGAGGACATGACGGTCATGCAGGAGGAAATCTTCGGCCCGATACTGCCCGTCGTCACCTACCGCACGGTGGAAGAAGCCATCGCCTATGTCGAAAGCCGGCCGCGTCCGCTCGCGTTCTACTATTTCGACCACGACACGCGCCGCCAGGATGCCGTTCTCGCGAGTACGATGTCCGGCGGCGTAACTCTCAACGATTGCCTGTATCACCTCGGCCAGCATCGCCTGCCCTTTGGCGGCGTGGGGGCCAGCGGCATGGGCCATTACCATGGCTTCGACGGTTTCCAGACCTTTTCCAAGAAACGTGGCGTGATGGTGCAGGCGCGCTGGCCGATCACCGGGCTGATGCGCCCGCCGTGGCGGCCGCGCAGGTTGCTCATGGCGCTGATGCTGAAAATCGCACGCGGTCTGCGCTGACTTCGTGGGTTCCGGCCCGGGACGGGAACACCTGCAGCGCCGTATCAATGAAGGCTTGCACGTTCGGCGAAGCGTAGCGTCCGCCCGGATAGACAAAATAGAACGCGCCGTCCGACTTCAGCTTCCAGTCCGCAAGGACCGGCACCAGCCTGCCCGAGGACGCGGCTTCTGCTGCCAGGAAATCGGGCAAGGGCCCGATGCCTTCATCGAGCTGCAGCAGCGCCTTGAGGGCTTCGAAGTCGTCGGCCGTGGCCCGGCCCTCCGTTGCTGCGGCAATTTCGGTTCTGCCCTTGCACAGGTGAACTGCCTTCATTCCCGCGTGCCGGACGAAGCGGTGACGCGCGAGCGCCTTCGGATGGTGCGGTGCGCCCGCCACCTCCAGATAGCGCGGAGAGGCCCACAGGTGCAGCGAGAGGTCGAAGAAGCGGCGCGCGATCATCGAGGAATCCTTCAGGCTGCCGGCCCGGATCGCCAGATCGATGCCTTCGCCCACCAGATCGAACAGGCGGTTGGAAAGTAGCAGCTCGACCGCAGTCCCCGGATAGGCTTCGAGATAGCCGCGCACGATTGCCGGCAACAAGGTGCGCCCCACATCGCTCGGCGCGGTCACGCGCAACAGGCCGCCGGGGCGATCCTTGGCCGATACCAGCGCCGATTCGCCCAGTTCGATTTCATGCACGGCCCGCGCGCAGTGGCGGTAATAATCCGTGCCGGCCTCGGTGAGGCGCAGCTTGCGCGTAGTCCGGTGCAGCAGGGTGATGCCAAGGCGCTTCTCGAGCGCGGCCACCTTGGCGCTGACCGTGGTCTTTGGCATGTTCATCTGCCGGGCGGCGCCGGAAAAGCTGCCGGCCTCGACCACCTTCACGAACACGACGACCGCATCGAGGTCCATGGATTGTCCATTTGATTGCACAGTGATTCCTGACTTTACCAGCTAGTGCAAGGCGGTGATGGACGTTAAAGTGCAATCAGCATGGTGCAAACGCATGCCCGTGCCCCCCGACCGTCCGATCTGAACAAGGAGATTCAATGCGTGACTTCACTCGCCTGATTGCGGCCATCGGCCTTGCAGTCTGCACATCCGCGGCCGTTGCCGCGCCCCAGACCTATGTGGCCGACCCCGATCACACCTTCCCGCGTTTTTCCTACAATCACCTCGGCTTCTCGACCCAGGTCGTGCGCTTCAACACGACGAACGCAAAGATCGTCCTTGACCGGGAAGCCAGGACCGCGTCGGTCGACGTGACGATAGACATGCGCTCGGTCGATACCGGCTCCACCGCTTTCGACGAACACATCCAGGCCGCCGACCTGTTCGACACGGCACAATTTCCGACTGCCACGTTCAAATCCACCAGAGTGGTTTTCGACGGTGACACGCCCGCGAAAATCGAAGGCGATCTGACGATCAAAGGCATCACCCGGCCGGTAACGCTGGCCGTCACGGCGTTCAAGGCGATGAAGCATCCGATGCTGGGCAAGGAGGCACTCGGTGCCGACGCCACGACCGTGATCAAGCGTTCCGATTTCAATGCCGGCAAGTTTGCGCCCGCCGTCAGCGATGAGGTCCGCATCGACATCGCGATTGAAGCGGTGGCGCAGTAATCGCTCTGGCAACAACGAAACCATGCCGGCCCTTGCGCATGCAGACGCGGGCCGGTACGAAGGAGGCAGCATGAAAGCGGCTCGATTCCCCGCCTACTTTCTTTCCCATGGCGGCGGGCCATGGCCCTATATGGAAGAGCGGCGGCAGATGTTCGCGCGCAGCGCACGCGCGTTCGCGGCACTGCCTGACCGGCTGCCATCGCGTCCCAGGGCGATCCTGACCATCTCCGGGCACTGGGAGGCACCGCAATTCCTGGTCTCTACCGCGGCGCACCCGCCCATGGAGTACGACTACTACGGTTTTCCGGAGCACACCTACCACATTCGCTACCCTGCCCCCGGCGATCCCGCGCTCGCCGCGCGCGTGCAGGAACTGCTGTCGGCACAAGGTATCAAGGCCGGCGCGGACGCGACGCGCGGCTTCGATCACGGCGTCTTCGTCCCGCTGGGCCGGATGTAACCGGAAGCGGACGTGCCCGTGGTCATGCTTTCATTGAAGGCAGGCTACGACGCCGCCGAACACATCCGGGTCGGCCAAGCCCTTGCGCCGTTGCGCGATGAAGGCATCCTGATCGTCGGCAGCGGCCTGACCTATCACAACATGCGTGGCTTCGGTCGGACCGAATCCAGGCCGGTCTCGTATGATTTCGAGGCCTATCTGAACGAGGCCATCAGCAATCCGGATGCGGCGCGCCGTAACGCGATGCTGGTGGACTGGGAGAGTGCACCCAGCGC
The DNA here is from genome assembly GCA_023416415.1 of Pseudomonadota bacterium. Lineage (GTDB taxonomy): Bacteria > Pseudomonadota > Gammaproteobacteria > Burkholderiales > Burkholderiaceae_D > Noviherbaspirillum. The sequence continues at coordinate 252 of JAEZHR010000367.1, read as the reverse complement.
GCGCCTCGCGCATCCCCGAGAGGATCATCTACTGCCGCTGATGGTGGCCGCCGGTGCGGCCGGCAACGACGTCGGCCATCGTGTCTTCGTCGACGAAGTCGCGAACGTTGCGATGGCGTCGTACGTGTTCGGCGGCTGATCTTGCTTGCCCGCACACGACCGGGCTAACGCAAAATATCGAAAACAACCCCATGCAAAGTAGAATTACTTAGCAAAATCAGCCTGCCCCGGCAGCCAGCCGGAGCTGCATTT
>JAEZHR010000343.1 GCA_023416415.1 Pseudomonadota bacterium | reverse complement strand
GTTCACGCTGGCATTGCTGGTCGACTCGCTCACCAACATCCCCTCGATGGTCAACGATGCACTCGGCCATCCGCGTGTGACCGGCAAATTCGCCCTGGCCAACGGCATCGTCGGCGTCGCGCTGGTCTATTTCGGCATGAGCAACTGGGGCATCATCGGTGCGGCTGGCGGCCACCTGCTGTCCTCCACCATCATGGGCGGCGCCTTCCTGCTCTTCGTGCACGGGCGCACCGTACCAGTGGCGTTCATGGAGGCCGTGCGCCAGGGCTTCGGGCGCAGCCTGGCCGTGGGCGCCGGCGTCATCGGCACACTGCTGCCGCTGAAGTGGACCCTGCCGGAACACATGCTCGCGACGCTCGGCGTGGTCACGCTGGCCGGTCTCGTGCTGGGTATCGCCGGTCTGTATCTGATCGTCGGCAACGACGATCGCAATGCAATGCTGGCCTATGCCCGTCGCCGTTTCTGAGATCCGCCATGTCCACATTGCGCATCCTGCTCGTTTCCGAAGACATTCCCTATCCCAACATGGGCGGTCTGGCCAAGCATGTGCTGACGCTGGCGCGGGCGCTGGTGCGTGCCGGACATGCAGTCGATCTGCTCGGTGGCGACCAGCATCCGATCACGGTGTGCAGCGATGAAGGCCGATTCGGGGGGCGATTCTTCGGCGAACTCAATGGTCATCTAGCGGGCTGGAAGGAAGTGCGCCTCGGCATGTTCATGCCGCCCAAGCGCCGCGCCATTGCACGTCGTTTCGCGCGCATCATTCTGCGCCACGCGCCGAATTATGACGTCATCCACTACCACGGACACATCCCGAACGTCGCGCACCATATCCCGCAGCACGTGAACTTCGTGCAGACGCGCCACGATCAGGGCGGGGACTGCTTTCTTCACGCCCGCTTTCACCATGGCGGAATCTGCGCCTCGATCGATCCGCACGATTGCGCCGGATGCATCACCGACCGCCCCAACCGCCTGCAGCGCATCGTATCGACGAATGCGGTCACGCAGTACCGGAACGAAGTCGCAGAAGGCTTTCGCCGACACAAGACGGTATTCGTCTCCGATATGCTCGTACGCAACTTCAGCCGCAGCATGGGTCCGGGCCCCTGGGGCACGACCGTCCACAACTTCGCAGACCGCATGGAACTGGAACGCCTGCGCGCCGCCGCCGCCTTGCTTCCGCAGTCGCCGATGTTCCAGGTATTCGTCGCGGCCAAGCTGTATCCCGCCAAGGGCGTCGAGCCGTTTCTGCATGCACTCGTACCACGGCTTCGGCCGGACATGACCGTCACAATCGTCGGTGACGGGCCAGATGAAGCGCACCTGCGCGAGCGTTTCGCCGATAGCCGCGTGCAATTCCTCGGCTGGTGTTCGCCGGACAAGACGCTCAAGCTGGCGGCCGCCTCTGACGCCGTTGTCGTGCCCTCGGTATGGGAGGAGCCTTGCGCAACCACCGTGCTCGAAGGCCTGTTCCTCGGAAAGCCCACCTTTGCGCTGGCGCGCGGCGGAACGCCGGAACTGTCGATCTATGCGGCCGAACCCGGCCAGCTGCGCCTGTTTGCCGGAATGGATTCGCTGGTCGACGATCTGGTGCGCTTCAATCGCCGCTCTTACGGTTATGCGAAACCGGGACTCGGCTGCGCCGATACGGCCGCCCGGCGCCTGCTGGAAATTTACCGGATGACGCCCTCGCAGGCCCTGCCGCGTGCAAACTGAGGAATCAAGCATGCCCCTGTCCTTCTCCATCATCACCTGCACCTGGAACAGTGCACGCTATCTTGACGAGTCGATCCGTTCGGTTTTGATGCAGGATTACCCGAACTACGAGCTGATCTTCGTCGACGGTGGCTCGACCGACGGCACGCTTGAGCGCATCTGGACCCTCGGCCGTCCCTACCGCCTGCTTGAAAACGTCCGCGGCGGCGTCAGCCACGCCATGAACCAGGGCTTGCGTGCCGCACGTGGCGACGTGATCGCCTACCTGCACTCGGATGACTATTACCTGCGCCCTGACGTCCTTTCCCTGGTGGCGCGCCACCTTGAATCGAGTGGTCGCAACTGGCTGTTCGGACGCACGATGTCACTGATCAACGGTGAGCTGCACGCGGACGCCTACCGGGCTCCGCGCTTTTCGCGCACCAGCCTGCTGCGTGGCAATTACATCCCGCACCCGGCCACCTTCGTGCGCCGCGACGCAATGCTGGCCGCCGGCGGCTTCAATACGGAGCTGAAGTACGCGATGGACTACGACCTGTGGCTGCGCCTGGCGCTCATGGGCGCTCCGGTCCAGCTCGATGACGCGCTGACTGCCTTCCGCGAGCACGAAGACAGTCTGTCGAGTTCCTCCCGAACGCGCCTGGCCGCCATGCGCGAAGACTTCCGCGTGCGCATGTCCTATTGCGGCCCCAATCCGGTAAACCGCCTGGCCCATGCCGCCCGTTACCTTGTTCGGCGACAACGCATTTCCCGCCTGATCCAGAGGAGCGCATGAGGACTCCGGACATTTCGCTGATCCTTGCCACCGTCGGACGCACCGACGAACTCAATCGCCTGTTCGAATCGCTGGCCGCACAAACCTTCGCCAACTTCGAAGTGGTCGCGGTCGACCAGAACGAGGACGACAGACTGCTGCCGCATCTGGAGCGCGCGCGCTATCTTGGCATCGCCGTGCGCCACCTGCGGCATCACCCACCCAATCTTGCCGCTGCGCGCAATGCCGGCATCCGTGCCGCACGCGGACGCTGGGTGGGCTTTCCCGACGACGATTGCTGGTATGACCCGCGTCTGCTGGAACGACTTGCCGCACGCTTTTCGCGCCCGGACCGGCCGCACGGCATCGTGGTGCGCTGGGTGGAGCAGGACGAACAGCCGCTATCGGCCAGCGTGCTTTCCTGGGAACGCTCGCGCGCCTTCCGCGACATCCCGGTCAGCTCTATCACGCTGTTCTGCACGGGGGCGCTTTGCGAACAGATCGGCGGATTCGATGATCGCCTCGGTGTGGGCCAATGGTTCGGCGCCGGAGAAGAAACCGATTTCGTTCTGCGCGCATTGCAGGCCGGGGCCTTCATGACCTATGAGCCGCTCGGCAAGGTTCACCATGCCGTTGACAAGCGGCAGGCCATCGCCACTCCGCAGATGCGACTGGCAGTGCGTCATCGCGCGCGCGGCACCGGAGCGCTCTACGCCAAGCACCGGCTGCCGCCGTGGGTCATCGCGCGCGGGTTGCTGGCCCCACTCGTGCGTCCCATCTTCAGAGGCGCCTTCGGCGCCGAACTCGCCCTCGGTTTCGCCACCGTTCGCGGTCGGCTGGACGGCATGTGGGCGTGGGCCCGCAGGCAGACCCGGGCGCCGCGCGCATGATACGCATTTGTTACAAACGAGGGCTTCACGAAATCCGTCCCGTTTGATATTGCGCGGCATGCGCGGGCCCTTCGGGCATGAGAATCTCTGCATGCGAACCATTCAGCCCCGGCCCCGGCGAGCCCGGCCGTGCGAACGCATGACCGACGCCACCAGCCCCCCTTGGCCGACGCCGTGACCCCGACTACATGACAGAACATTTCGAACCGCACCGGTCTCCTCCAATGCCCGATGCACCTGTCGCGCCGCCGCGGTCGGGAGCACAGCGTTTGCGCCTTGCGCTGGTGACCAATCATCCACCGCCGTTTCGCATTCCGATCTACGAGCGGCTTCACGCAATGCCCGATATCGACCTGCATGCCATCTTCTGCAGCAGACGCGAGCCCAACCGGCAATGGGAAGTACCGCCGCTGCACTTTGCGCATACCTTCCTCAAGGAACGCTTCGTCGCGCGCGGCTCGAACTTCATCCACAACAATCCCGACATCTTCGGCGTGTTGCGGCGCGTGGCACCGGACGTGGTCGTGACCACCGGCTTCAATCCGACCTACCTGTACGCCTTCCTTTATTGTCAGCTGCGGCGCGTGGCGCATGTTCCGATGACCGATGGCACCGACGTCTCGGAGCAATCCCTGTCCAAGGTCCATCGCGCCATCCGGCGCTTCATCTACTCGCGTTCGGCCGCCTTCATCGCCGCCAGTCGCGGTGGGCTGCGTCTATACCACGCCTACGGCGTTCCGCCGGAACATTGCTTCCAGTCCTGCCTGTGCATCAACAATCGTCGTTATGCCGAGGAGGAGCCTGTCGCGGAAAGATACGATCTTCTGTTCTGCGGTCGGATGGTTGCCGACAAGAACCCGGAGTTTGCGCTGCATGTCGCCGCTGCAGTCGCACAACGCATCGGGCGCAAGATACGCATCCTGTTCGTTGGCAATGGCGATGCGGAAGACGCTGTGCGCACCAGTGCCGCTGCCTTGAGCGCGCTTGTCGAAGCCGACTTCCACGGCCATGCGGGACAGGATGAACTGCCCGGTCTCTACCGATCGGCGCGCATCTTCCTGTTCCCGACCCGCGCAGACGTCTGGGGCGTCGTTGCCAACGAGGCATGTGCCGCGCAATTGCCGATCATCGTCTCCCCGCATGCGGGCGTGGCCGGAGAGTTGGTGGTGGACGGCGAGAACGGTTACATCTGCCCTCTCGAAGTCTCCCTTTGGGCCGAGGGCGCGACGCGCCTGCTTCTTGACGAAGCGCTTTACCAACGCTTCTCGGCACGCAGCCGTGCACTGGTACGCCGCTACACCTTCGACCACGCGGCGGCCGGCATCGCAGATGCCTGCCATCATGCGCTCGGCGACCGCATGGCGCAGCGCGCGCAACCTACGCGTCCCGAGGCGGGCGTGTGAGCAAGGGTACGGGTACACCATGAAGATTCTGATTGCTCACAATGCCTATCAGCAGCATGGCGGCGAAGACATGGTGGTCGACGCCGAAATCGCACTGCTACGCCGGCACGGACACGAAGTCGAGTGCTATCTGCGCCACAACGATGAGCTCAAGGCCATGCCGCGCCTGCGCGCCGCGGCCGGGACAGTCTGGTCCTTGCGCAGCGCCAGGGATCTGTCGGCCACGCTTCGCCGCTTCGCGCCGGACGTGATTCACGTCCACAACACCTTCCCGCTGATTTCGCCTGCGCTCTACTGGACCGCCGCACGCCATCGCGTTCCGGTGGTGCAGACCCTGCACAATTTTCGCCTGCTGTGCCCGCAGGCCATCTTTCTGCGCGAAGGACGCATCTGCGAAGATTGTCTCGGGAAGTCGCCCTGGCGTGCAGTCGGTCGCAAGTGCTATCGCGACTCCGCTGCGCAAACGGCGGTGCTGACAGGCATGCTGTGCGCCCATCGCGCAATCGGCACCTATCGCGCGCGGGTCACTCGCTACATCGCGCTCACCCGTTTCGCGCGCGACAAGTATGTGCAAGGCGGCCTGCCCGCCGATCGTTTTCGCATCAAGCCGAACTTCATCGATGCCGGTCCGCGTCCTCCGCTCCAGACACGCTGCGGCGGCCTGTATGTCGGGCGACTGTCACACGAAAAAGGGTTGGAAGTGCTTGTCGCCGCTGCACATCTGCTGCCCCGGCCAGCACTCGAAATCATTGGCGCCGGCCCGCTCGAACCGCTGGTGCGCGCAGGTTTCGGCCCCGCGTGGCTCGGGCCGCGAACCCTGGATGAGATTCTGGCCCGGATGGAACGGGCGCGTTTCCTGGTCCTGCCCAGTATCTGCCATGAGAACGCGCCTCGCACCATCGTCGAAGCCTACTCACGCGGATTGCCCATCATTGCCAGCCGACTGGGCGCTCTGGCCGACCTCATCGACGACGGACGTACCGGCTTGCTGTTTGAGCCGGGCAATCCGCACGATCTGGCCGCCAAGATTGCCTGGGCACATTCCCACCCCGACGACATGGCACGCATGGGCCATGCCGCGCGCGAGGAATACGAACGCCACTACACGCCGCAACGCAACCATGAACTCCTCATCGACATCTATGAAGATGCAATTGCAGACCTGCAGCGACAGCCCTGCCCGGCGTGATGGCAAGGCGGTGCTGGAAGCCTTCATCGACGCACTTTCCTGGGAACAAACGATCCGCCAGATCGCTGTCTGGGCCGCAGCGCGCGAATCGCGCTATGTATGCATCTGCAATGCCCATTCCGTTGTCACAACGACGCGTGACGTCGAATTCAAGATCGCAGTCAATAACGCAGACATGGCGACACCCGATGGCGCCCCCATCGCCTGGGCCCTGCGCCGCCTCGGCCACCCCGGTCAGGAACGCATCAACGGCCCTGACCTGATGCTGAGATACCTGGCCGAAGCCGAAAGACGCGATCAGACCGTGTTCTTCTACGGCAGCACGGAACAGACGCTGACACGATTGCGGCTTGCCTTTGCGCACAAATTCCCACTGCTGCGGGTGGGCGGCACCTACGCGCCGCCATTTCGCTCCCTCACCTGCGAAGAGGACGAAGAAATCGTCGACTTGATCAACGACTCCGGCGCCCATGTTGTGTTTGTCGGACTGGGATGCCCGAAGCAGGAGAAATGGATGGCCGAACATCGCGGTCGCATCCACGCCGTCATGATCGGCGTCGGGGCCGCGTTCGATTACCACTCTGGAATGGTGCGCCGTGCCCCGCTGTGGTGGCAGCGGCACGGGCTGGAATGGCTCTACCGGCTGGGCTCCGAACCACGGCGCCTGTTCAAGCGCTATATGGTGACGAACGCCTTGTTCGTCGTGGGATTCATGCGGCAAGTCGTGACCGGCAGATTGCCCGTGGATGAGACGTAACTGCCTGATGCCTTTTGCCCGAATGACGCAAGAACCCGTGCGACGTGTGGGCATCCGATTCAGGAGCCGCTCGCCCGCCGCCCCGCTAGAAGTCGTTCTCCGGACATGCCGACCGGGGGCCGGAGACGGCCAGGCAACCAGTTCATCACAGGCAATCGCAAGCGGTGCCCCTCAGCAAGACGCTCAGAAGCCGATCCGCCGCTTTCCGGCTTCCCCCTTCACGCGGACATCCTCCGCCGTTAGCGCCTCCCTGCCCGCCTGCACCGCAAACCCCAGGCCATCCAGCAGGGTCTTGCGCATCTCGCGCGGCGAGACGGCGGAGAGCTTGTCGAGCACAGGCTCCGACAGCGTCTCGTCCATGTCCTGCAGCTTCAGCTCGCGCAACAGTCCCGTATACACGCGCTGAGCAATCCCGGCTGCCTCGTCACGCGTGGGGGGCGGCACCTCGTAGACGGCCATGCGGGAGAGCAAGGCGGGCGGAATACCTTCCAGGCTGTTGGCGGTCAGGACCCAGAACACCTGGCTGGCATCGAGATCGACATCGATGAATTCGTCGTGGAAGGCGCGCGAGGTCTCCGGTTCCAGCAACTGGTAGAGCGCGGCCATTGGGTCTGACTGGGTGGAACCGTTCGCCTTCTCGACTTCGTCCAGCAGCACGACCGGGTTGGCGTACTTGCCGCGCACCAGGCGTTCTGCAACCTTTCCGCACTTCGCCCCCTTCCAGGTCGAAGAGCTGCCGGTAATCACGAAGCCGGCAGACAGCGCGTTCATGCTGATGAATTCGAACTCGGTACCAAGCATCGCGGCCAGGCGCTTGCCGAAATGCGTCTTGCCCACACCGGGATCGCCCAGCAGCAGGACTGGCATCAGATTCACGCTGGCGCCGCCGGCCAATGCCAGACCGAGATAACGGGTCAGGTCGTCCAGCACTTCCCTGAAATTCGGACAATCGTCGTACAAGGGATCGAGCGCGGCAGTCGAGGAAGGCGTGGTGACGAAACGTTCTGCACCCAGCGCGAGCATGTCGTCATAAAAGGCCTCCAGCTCGGGGGATTTCATGGCGCGTGCCTTTTCCTGCGCGCTTTCGACTGCCTGAACGGAATAAATCTGATGTGAGCGGGCGATGGTGATCGTCATGCAAACTCCTTCATCACACTTGACCTGGGCAAACAGCCTTGCTCCGCAGCGAGGGCAGAGACTGCGCCCGTATCAGCACATAGCAATCTCCAATCCAGCAGAACAAGATTTCTGCCGGCATGCATGAATTTCAGCGGAAACGCCGGAAACCGTCAATGAACCCGGTGCGCATGCGCAACAGCCGCGTTCATGATTTTTCGACAACCCTGGAATCGCCGACGTCCTACACCTGAGCCCGGCGCAGAACAAGCGCGGCCTCAGCCGAGTTCGACTTTTGCCTCGTGCTCCGGCACGCTGCATTTCCAATGCAAGGTTTCCTCGATGCGGCGCCGCAGTGCGTCTGCTGCAGCAGGCTCTCCGTGCGTGAGGAAAACGTGGCGCGGCGGCGTCTCGAAGCCGCGCAGCCAGTCCACGATCTCGTTTGCATCGGCGTGCGCCGACAGGTTCTCGATCTGCTCGACTTGGGCGCGCACCGGTATGTACTCACCGTGAATCTTGATTGCATCGGCGCCTTCCAGCATCGCTGCTCCGCGCGTCCCTCCCGCCTGGAAACCCGCGAACAGTATGGTGTTGCGCGGATCGGGTGCGAGCGCCTTCAAATGGTGCAGGACACGCCCTCCTGTGGCCATGCCGCTGGCAGCGACGATGACCATCGGCATGCGCTTCTGGTTGAGCGCCCGGGACTCGTCAATACTGCTGACGATGTTCACGTCCGCACACATCGCCCGGCATTCCTCGGCGCTCAAGCGGTGATCGGCATGACGACGCTGATAGAGATCGGTGACATCCGCTGCCATCGGACTGTTCAGGTAGACCGGCAATAGCGGCGAGATCCCTCCCGACTGCTTGAGCTTATGGATGTAGTACAGCACTTCCTGGGCACGGCCGACCGCGAACGCCGGAATGAGCAACGTGCCACCACGCATCGCGGTTTCCTGAATCAGCTTGCCCAGCGTTTGCATCGGGTCGGCCGGATCGTGGGTCCGGTTGCCGTAGGTCGATTCCAGCACCAGATAATGGCTCTGGCTGATCCGCTCGGGTGGATCCATCAGCACGTCATTCGAGCGCCCCAGATCACCGGAGAAGGTAATGCTGGTTCCCTCGTGCTCCATGCGCAACATGGATGCACCAAGGATGTGGCCGGCTCTCATGAACTGCGCATGCAGGTCGCCAGCGATGGTGAAGCTGCGTCCAAAGCGTTCCAGCGCAAAGAACTCGAGTGCGCGGAACGCATCGGATTCGGTGTACAGCGGCAGCGCCGGGCTGTGCTTGGAGTAGCCCTTTCGATTGGCGTACTCGGCCTCCTCCTCGAGCAGGCGTCCGCTGTCGGGCAGCAGAATGCGGCACAGCTCATAGGTCGATTCCGTGCATCGAATCTTGCCTCGAAAGCCGTTGCGCACGAGAAGCGGCAGATAGCCGCTGTGATCAAGGTGTGCATGCGTCAGGAGAACGCTGTCGAGCGTGGAAGGTGCAAACGTCAGAGGCGCGCGGTTGCGCAGACGCAGCTGTTTATAACCCTGGAACAGCCCACAGTCGACCAGCACGTTCGTGCGCCGCGCGCGCACCAGATATTTCGATCCGGTCACGGTACCGGTCGCCCCCAGAAATTGCAGCAGCATCGAATTCTTCCTCGTTAACTTAGCAGCCGGCACTATCCGTACCTGCGCATAGTGCCTCCTTGACGTGCGTCAACTTACCACAGGTGAATATCGCAGTCAGGCCGACTCCGCGCCCTGCTCGCATGCATTTTGCATCCCTTTCAGGCACGAACACGCTCGACCACTGTCGAAACCTTGCGGCAAGCCGGCTTCATTGATGCTTCTCATGAATGCGGCAATGCCGCGCAGCCTACACTGGGATGAATCGAGCTGGCAGCCGACGCGCATACCGAGACGGAAGTCGAGCCGGGCAGAACCGCGCAATGGCAGCGGATGTCCATCCTGAACAGCATCGACCATCTGACGGGGAGACAGCATGACCATGCAAAGCGAAACCAGTCGTAATGAACAGCAACAGGCGCTGATTGACAGCCTTGTTGCATTTACCCAGGACCATCGCGCCGTGTACTGGTCCGGAACGCTTTCCCAGTTCCTTGATCGCATCGTGCCCGCTGATTCACGGGGCGTGGCGCGCAGCGCGCATCAGTACATGTGGGACATGATCCGCTGGATGGGCGGCGAAGATGGCGAAGGCAACTTCCGCTGCAAGCTGTTCGATCAGGAACTGTTCGGCGTGGACGAAGCCATTGGCCGCGTCGTCGACTATTTCAAGGCAGCCGCCGCCGGCTCGGAAGTCGGGCGGCGGCTGCTGCTCCTGCTCGGCCCGCCGTCGGGCGGCAAGTCGACCCTGGTCATTCTGCTGAAGCGCGGCCTGGAGGAATACAGCCGGACCGAGGAAGGCGCCCTGTATGCAATCCAGGGTTGCCCGGTGCACGAATCGCCGCTGCATCTGATCCCGCATTCGCTGCGCCCTCGCTTTCGCGAAACCTACGGCGTCGACATTCACGGCGAAGTCTGCCCGCATTGCCGGGCACGTCTGGAGAACGACTACGACGGCGATTTCCTGCGCATGCCGGTGGAACGCATCTTCATTTCCGAAGCCGGACGGGCCGGCATCGGCACTTATGCGCCGCACGACCCGACCACTGCCGACCTGGCTGATCTGGTCGGCTCGGTCGACCTGTCCAAGGTTGCCGAGTTCGGCGACGAAGGCGACCCGCGCGCGTGGTCGTGGTCGGGAGCGGTATATGCCGCCTCGCGAGGCATGTTGGAGATGATCGAAATCCTGAAGGTCAAGCGCGAGTTTCTTTACCTGTTGCTTACCCTTACCCAGGAAAAGAACGTCAAGGTATCGCGCTTCCCGCTGATCTACCTGGACGAAACCATCATCGCGCATACCAACCTCGCAGAGTTCCGCAAATTTTTGCAAGAGAGCGAAAACGAGGCGCTGCTCGATCGCATGGTCATCATCCAGGTGCCGTACACCTTGAACTACAAGGATGAAGCGCGCATTTACAAGAAGCTGATCTCCTCGGCCGCGCCGGCCTTTCGCCAGGTGCATCTAGACCCGCATGTGCTTGACGCCGCCGCCGTGTTCGCGATCCTCACCCGCTTGCAGGATAGCGACGAGCGCGAGCTCGAACTCGGCAAGAAGGTACGCCTGTACGCAAACGAAGATGTGGAAGGCTACGCACACGTCGACGCCGAGCGCATGAAGCAGCGCATGCCGGACGAAGGTCTGTCCGGCATCTCGCCGCGCTTCGTCATCAATGCGCTGTCGAACGCGATCATCCAATCCAATACGAAGAGCCTGACCACGATGGATGTGCTGCTGGCGCTCAAGGATGCAATCGACAATGACGCCCGCATCGACGCCAAGCGCAAGCGCAAGTGGATCGACTATCTCGTGCTGGCACGCAAGGATTTCTACAACCGATGGGTCAAGGAAGACGTGCACAAAGCCTTGTTCGTCTCCTTCGAACAGGAGGCCCAGGACTTGCTCGACAAGTATCTCGACGAAGTGGAGGCCACGCTGGACAACCGCCATATCAAGGATCCGATCACGAACGAGGAACGCAAGCCTGACGAGCGTTTCCTGCGCGCGGTCGAGGAAAAGATCCACATTTCCGAATCAGGAAAGCAATCGTTCCGCCAGGAAGTGGTGCGCAAGGCCATGGGCGCGTTCAAGCGCGGGGAGAAGTTCACCCTCGACAGCCATGCCCAGCTGCACAACGCCGTTCAGCAGTACCTGTTCGAGCAGCGGCGCGATGTGCTGCGCCTGGTCAGCTCGACCACGCGTCCTGACGAGGAAGTGCGCCAGAAGATTTCGGTGGTCGAACAACGCCTGGTCGACGAATACGGCTACGACACGCACAGCGCGCGTGAAGCGCTCAATTACGTCACCACATTGATGGCGCAGGAATGAGGAACGCGGATTTTCCGCGAGAGGCTTTGCATGAAGGATCCACTGACCATCACTACTGAAACGCCGTGGTACGACCTGTTCTCGCGCGGCTCGCGTGACTGGTTGCGTCACAACCAGAAGGTGCGCGAAGCGGTGCAGCAGAACTTGCCGAACCTGGTCTCGGGTGCCGACGTCATGACCGGCGCCCAGGACAAGACCGTTCAGGTGCCGGTGCGCCTGCTCGAACATGCGCGCTTCCGCCTGTCGGACGCCGATTCGCAAACCAGCGCCGGTCAAGGCCAGGG
>JAEZHR010000302.1 GCA_023416415.1 Pseudomonadota bacterium | reverse complement strand
TTCATGGTCAGGATGCCGATCGTGAGTCGCGGCGCAGGGGTGAGTGCAGAGCTCATTTCGATCTGGCGTTCGTGTGAAGCGGGTGGTCCGGATGGTCCGGGTGCAGTGCGCGCTGGAACACGCACAACCCCCAGATGCGGCCGAGCAGCCGGGCGACGTGGCGCGGAGCCGGAGCCAGCAGACGCAGCGGCAGCGTGGCGATGGCCAGCAGCAGCGTCTTCCAGCGCAGGTAAACGCCGCGCCCGGCGCTGCCGTGCTTGGTCGTGAAGATCAGCTTGGATTGGGCATGATGGAAGCCGCGGTAGAACTCGGCCCGCAGCGGGCTCTTGCCGCGCACCGAGCCGCGCGACAGGTGCTGGATCTCCACGTCCGGGACCACGACGATCTGGCGGTGCATGTCGAATGCACGCTGGCACAGGTCCTCGTCTTCGTAGTACAGGAAGAAGTTCTCATCGAACCAGCCCACTTCCTGCATCACTTTCATGTTCAGCAACATTACGGCGCCGCAGACGAATCCCACGCAGCACGGACCTTCTGCCGCCGGTCCGCGCGATTGCCAGAGCATGCCGGGCCAGCGGTAGTTGAGCTGGAGCTTTCCCGTGCGTCCCAGCAGATGCGGCGCGATGATGGCCGCGTCAGGGAAGCGGGCAGCGGCCTCGCGCAATCTGGCCAGCGCATGTCGATCCGGTACGCAATCGGGATTGAGCAGCAGCGCATAGGGGGTGCCGCAATTGCGCAGCGCAAGATTGTTCGCGGCGCCGAAGCCCAGGTTGCGCACGTTGCGGATGATGCGCGCATGCGGGATCAGGCGCTCGACTTCCATGACGGTGTCATCGTTGCTTGCATTGTCGACCACAACCACATGCGGTGTGGCCAGCAGGCTGGCTGCCAGTCCCTCGATGCAATGGGCGCTGTTGTAAGTCACGATGATGATAGTGACATCATCGGCGAGGGGGGCTTCGCTCATCAGGGTGCTGCGGTTCAGTCAGGAACGTCGGGACGGGGTGGCGGCGATTCTATCATCGCTGTCACTGCAAGTCGGCTCACTGCCAACGGGAGGGTTCGACCGTTGCGCCGAATGTGCAAAGGCCGGCCGGACGGGGGATAATCGCCGATCCCGCGCCACGCGCGCTCGCCTCGTCCGGATGGCGCGCGCGAGGGCGTGGTCAAGATGAAAAGACGAAGCGAGAACACTACGATGCGGATTCCCGCTTACATTCGAAGGCTGCTTGCGATGGTCGCGCCTTACAAGGGGCGGCTTGCACTGGCCCTGCTCGGGATGATCATCACCGCAGCCACCGAACCCCTGCTGGTGGCCATGATGAAGTCCTTGATCGATCACGGCTTCAAGGCGGACCGCCCGTTCCCGCTGTGGTTCGTGCCTGCCGGACTGATCGGCGTGTTCGTGCTGCGCGGCGCGTCGACCTTCCTGACCAGCTACATGATGACCTGGGTATCGACCCGGCTGCTCAACCGGCTGCGCGGCGACGCGTTCGCGCGCATGCTGGACGTGCCGATCGGCTTCTACAGCACGCGCTCGGTTGGCGAAGTCATCAATGCCATGATGTTCGAGGTCCAGCAGATCGTCGAGACGGTCAAGGGCACGGCGGTGTCCCTGATCCGCGACACCCTTACCGTCATCGGCCTGATGGGCTATCTGCTATACCTGAACTGGCGGCTCACGCTCATCACCCTGGTCCTGCTGCCGCTGATTGCATGGATCGTGCGCGTGACCGGCAAGCGCCTGCGCCATCTGAACACGACCTATCTCGCCATCAATGCCGAGCTGACCCAGGTGGTCGAGGAGACCACGCGCGCGCAGCAGGTGATCAAGATCTTCGGCGGACAGGCGTTCGAACGGCGTCGCTTCGAAGAGCGCGCCGAGCGGCTGCGCGGCTATGCGATGCGGCTGATCAAGACCTTCGCGCTGACCTCGCCGATCACCCAGGTCATCGCCGCATGCGGCCTGTCGGTCGTGATCGTGATTGCATTGGTCCAGGCAGGAAACAACGAAACCTCGGTTGGCGGCTTCGTGTCCTTCATCACGGCGATGCTGATGCTCCTGACTCCCTTGAAGCGCCTGGCCGAACTGAACGGGCCGCTGCAGCGCGGCATGGCGGCGGCCGACTCGGTGTTCAGCCTGATCGATGCCCAGCCCGAACGCACCGGCGGCAAGGCGCTCACCCGGCGCGCCCGGGGTCGCATCGAGTTTGCCGCTGTCGGGTTCTCCTATCCCGGTCGCGAGGAAGAGGCGCTTGCGGAGGTCAACCTGGTCATCGAGCCCGGCCAGACCGTCGCCTTCGTCGGCATGTCCGGCGGCGGCAAGTCCACCCTGGTCAATCTCGTGCCCGGCTTCTACGCACCCACGCGCGGAGAGGTGCGTCTGGACGGCGAGTCGATCGAAGCGATCACGCTGGCCAGCCTGCGCGAACAGATCGCCATGGTCAGCCAGAACGTGGTGCTGTTCGACGACACGGTTGCGGCCAACATCGCCTATGGCGACGCGGCGCCCGAGCGTGCGCGCATCGAAGCCGCAGCGCGCGCCGCCCATCTGGAGGATGTGATCCTGGCCTTGCCGGAAGGCTATGACACGCCCATCGGCGACAACGGCAGCAAGCTCTCGGGCGGTCAGCGCCAGCGTCTGGCGATCGCGCGCGCCATCTACAAGAACGCGCCCATCCTGATTCTCGACGAGGCGACCTCCGCGCTGGATACCGAATCCGAGCGCGCGGTGCAGGCGGCGCTGGACGAACTGATGCGCGGACGCACCACGCTGGTCATCGCGCACCGCCTGTCGACCATCGAGCGCGCCGACCGCATCGTCGTGCTGGTAGGTGGCCGCGTGGTGGAAAGCGGAACCCATGTGGAACTGCTGGAAAGGAATGGCGCCTACGCCAATCTGTATCATCTCCAGTTCGAAAAGGAGACATCGGCATGACCCGCGCCAGCGCCGGCACCCCCGCCATTTCCCGCTTTCCGGTTCCGGAACTCGTCAATCTGCCTGACGATATCAGAATGGCAATTCTTGCCGTTCAGGAAAAGGCCGGCTTCGTGCCCAACGTGTTCCTGGCGCTGGCCCATCGACCGGCGGAGTTCCGTGCCTTCTTCGCCTACCACGATGCCCTGATGCTCAAGGAAACCGGCAACCTGACCAAGGCCGACCGGGAGATGATCGTCACCGCCACCAGCGCGCGCAACCAGTGCCTGTATTGCGTGGTCGCGCATGGCGCGTTGCTGCGCATCTACGCGAAACAGCCGCATGTTGCCGATCAGGTGGCAGTCAATCACGCCAAGGCTGACATCACCCCGCGCCAGAAGGCCATGCTGGATTTCGCGCTCAAGGTTTGCCTGCGCTCGCATGAAGTCGATGACGCCGACTATGCCGCATTGCGCGCGCATGGTTTCGATCATGAAGATGCCTGGGACATCGCCGCCATCACCGCCTTCTTCGGCCTGTCGAATCGCATGGCCAACGTCATCGGCATGCGCCCGAACGACGAGTTCTATCTGATGGGACGGGTGCCGCGCGGTTAGTCGCAGGCGTCTGCCCCATCCTTCTCCGGCACGCCTGCGGCAGTGCATTTTGCCGGGATGCACGGCCTTTTCCACGCGCTTTGCCCGCAATTCCCGCAATGCAAATCAGGTCTTTTTGGTAAGGCGCGCGTAAGCTTTCGCTCCTATTCTGCCCCTTGACTGGCTCCAGTGCGTCTACGCGTACTGCGCCAGGA
>JAEZHR010000233.1 GCA_023416415.1 Pseudomonadota bacterium | reverse complement strand
CAATGCCGCGCAGCGCGATGCCTTGATTGGCCAGCACATGGCTGTCGTACTTCAGGTTCTGACCGAGCTTGACCGGCTTGTCGTCTTCCAGCCAGGGACGCAGCTTCTCCAGCACGAACTCGCGCGTAAGCTGCTGCGGCGCATCCGGGTAGCGGTGAGCGACCGGAATGAAGGCCGCCACGCCGGGTTTGACGCTCAGGGACAGGCCGACCAGTTCGGCGCGCATCGGATCGAGCGAAGTGGTTTCGGTGTCGAGGGCAACCAGCGGCGCTTCCGAAAGCGTGGCGATCCAGCGATCCAGCTGCGCTTCGGTCAGCACGGTTTCGTACTCCTTGCCGGCCGGCGCATCGAACAGGTTCGCCTGCGGCGCTGCGGCAGCCTGGGCCGCAGGACGCGGCGGGGCGATTTCTCCGGTCAGTTCACGCAGCCAGCTCTTGAAGCCGTTGCGTCGATAGAACTCGGCCAGCGCTGCCTCGTCCAGCGGACGCGCCACCAGCGAATCGCGAATCGACACCATATGGGCGACCATGTCGCAATCGGTCTTGATCGTGATGAGCTGGCGCCCGGTCGGCAACCAGTCGAGCGCACGGCGCAAGTTGTTGCCCACGGCGCCGCCAATGTTGTCGGCCTGGGCAATGATCTGATCGAGCGAACCATACTGGGTGATCCACTTGACCGCCGTCTTGGGCCCGACCTTGTCCACGCCCGGCACATTGTCCACGGCGTCGCCGATCAGGGTCAGGTAATCAACGATGCGTTCCGGCGGCACGCCGAATTTCGCCAGCACGCCAGCTGCGTCGAGCTTCTCGTTGGTCATCGTGTTGATCAGCGTGACGTGGTCGTTGACGAGCTGCGCCATGTCCTTGTCGCCGGTTGAGATGACGGCCTCCATGCCCTGCTCCACCGCCTGTGTCGCCAGCGTGCCGATCACGTCGTCGGCTTCGATGCCTTCGACCATCAGGATCGGCCAGCCGAGCGCGCGCACCGCTTCGTGGATGGGTTCGATCTGGCGCGCCAGATCTTCCGGCATCGGCGGACGTTGTGCCTTGTATTGCGGGTAGATGTCGTCGCGGAAGGTCTTGCCTTTTGCGTCGAAAACGCAGGCCATGTATGCTGCGCCGTAATCGCTGCGCAAGCGCCGCAGCATGTTGATCATCCCGTAGATCGCTCCGGTTGGCTGCCCCTCGGGGCCGCGCAAGTCCGGCATGGCGTGGAATGCCCGATACAAATAGCTGGAGCCATCAACCAACAGCAGAGTGTTGTTCATATGTCGTCAAGAGGAAAGATAGTGCCGCGCCTGCGACAGGTGGCGGATATTGAGCGCGCCACGGAGAAGAAGGCGCGGGAGTCGTGGCATATGCTCACGATTATGGCAGAGTTTATCGATTCGACCGAAAGGCTGGCCGAGGTGCGTCCGGCCGTTTCGATCTTCGGATCGGCACGCGTCAAGCCGGACAATCCCTACTACGGATTGTGCATGGACATCGCTCGGCGCCTCTCGGACTCGGGCCTTGCCGTCATCTCCGGCGGCGGCCCCGGTCTGATGGAAGCCGCCAACAAGGGCGCCTTCGAAGGGGCATCCTCCTCGATCGGCCTGAACATCGAATTGCCGCACGAGCAAAAGGCGAATCCCTGGCAGGACATCTCGATCAGCTTCCGCCATTTCTTCGCGCGCAAGGTGGCCTTCGTCAAGTACGCCGACGCCTACGTCGTCATGCCGGGCGGCTTCGGCACCCTGGACGAACTGATGGAGGTGCTGACATTGGTCCAGACCCGTACCACGCGCCGCATCCCGATCATCCTCGTCGGAACGTCCTTCTGGCGCGGGCTGCTCGACTGGTTCCGTGAACAGTTGGTCGGCAATGGCCTGATTTCAGCCGACGACATGAATCTGGTGCATCTGATCGACGAGCCGGCACATGTAGTCGAAGCCATCTTTGCCTTCTATGAAGAGGGCGAAGAGCATCCGCTGCCAGAGGCCGTCGGCAAGCAGCGTTCCTATCTTTAAGCCAGCGCGCGCACGAAGAGAAAGATCGGTACCGAAAGCGCGCAGCAAACTGTTAGAAGCGCCAAGCCCATTTGGTAGAATGCCGGCTTTGCTTCTTCCGCCCGATCGTCCTCATGCGTGCGCCCCGTTTTCCAACCTTCCTTATCGGCTGCCTGGCATTCGGCGCGCTGCCGTTTGCCGCTGCCGGCGGCATGCAGCCGCTGCCCGACGAAGTCGCACCGCAGGCGCCAATTCCGACGCCGTCCAGCCCGGCCTTCTCGTCCAGCGAGACGCGCCTTCCCGGCGGCCGGGTGACCGAGATCGAGGTGAATACCGGCGGCAGCCACTATTACCTGCAACCGCAAACGCCGACGGGCAGCGCGCGCGAAAGCTCTGCCCGCACCACACAGTGGTACATCCTGAACTTCGACACGCGCCGGCCGGCATCGTCCGCACCGGCGCCGGAAGCCGTCCCGGTTCCGCCGCCCCCGCGCGCCGACTGAGCGCGCCCGATTCACCGTTTCCGATCCGTTCATGGCTGTCTTCACCCCGGTCTCGATCGACGACCTCAGCGACTGGCTTGACCAGTTCTCCATCGGCAAGCCCCTCTCACTGCGCGGCATCTCTTCGGGCATCGAGAACACGAACTACTTCCTGACCACCGAGTCGGGCGAGTTCGTGCTCACGATCTTCGAAAAGCTCGGCTTCGAACAACTGCCGTTCTACCTGGAACTAATGCGCCACCTGGCCGCGCGCGACGTACTGGTGCCTGCGCCGGTGGCCAGCCGCGCCGGGCAGATCCTGCACACGCTGCACGGCAAGCCGGCTTCCATCGTCACGAAGCTGGACGGCGAGTCGCAGCTCGCGCCGGCGCCCGTGCACTGCGCGGCCGTAGGCGCCATGCTTGCGCGCATGCACCTGGCCGCCGCCGATTTCGGCATGCACCAGCCCAACCTGCGCGGACTGGACTGGTGGCGCGCCACCGCGCCCGAAGTGCTGCCCTTTCTCGATGCGGATCGCCAACGCCTGCTGCAAGAACAGGTTGCGTTCCAATCGCGCTTCGCAGATGGCGACACCTACCGCAAGCTGCCGCGGGGCCCTGTGCATGCCGATCTGTTCCGCAACAACGTCATGTTCGTCGGTGAGCGCCTGACCGGCTTCTTCGACTTCTACTTCGCCGGCTGCGACACCTGGCTGTTCGACGTCGCCGTGACCGTCAACGACTGGTGCATCGATCTCGATACCGGCGCACTCGACCCGGCACGCACGCGCGCCCTGCTCGATGCCTATCATGCGGTGCGTCCATTCGCCGGCCCCGAGCACGAAGCCTGGCCGGCGATGCTACAGGCCGGCGCGCTGCGTTTCTGGCTGTCGCGCCTGTATGATTTCTATCTGCCACGCGAGGCGGAAATGCTCACGCCTCACGATCCTGGACATTTCGAACGCATCCTGCGCCTGCGCATCGCCGAATCAGCGCCGGCGCTGACCTGAAACGAAGAGCTCCGCTACACTTCCTGCCACGATGGATACACTCAACGCAATCACCGGCTGGCAATGGGTCAAGGAAGGCTTTGCTTTGTTCCGCCGCCAGCCGGGCGAAGTTTCCGCGCTTTTTCTCGCCTACATGATGCTGATGCTCGCCGTGGGCATCATTCCGCTGATCGGCCAGGTACTGCCGCTGATCCTGGTACCGGTGTTCGCCATGGCCTTCATGCAGGCCTGCGCGAACATCGAGCAGGGACAGAAGGTCAGGCCGAAACTGCTGTTGACCGGATTCCGCTCGCCGGCCTTCAAGCGCCTGCTCGTGCTCGGCGTGTTCTATCTGATTGCCGCCACGATCGCGATCTCGGCCTCGTCACTGGCCGATGGCGGCGTGTTCTGGAAAATCGTCAGCGGTGCAAAGGATGTGGACGAACAGATGTTGCGCGAAGCAAACCTGACAATGGCGATGCTGGTGTCCGGCCTGGTCTACGTGCCGTTCGCAATGGCCTTCTGGTATGCGGCTCCCCTGATTGCATGGCAGAACATGGGTGTTGGCAAGGCCGTTTTCTACAGCTTCTTTGCGGTCTGGCGCAATGGCCGCGCCTTCCTGATCTACGGCCTGGCATGGATCGGCCTCGGCATCGTGTTTCCGAGCTTTGTCGGCACCATCGCCACGCTCCTGCTGGGAGGCATGGCCGCCACCGCGACGATTCTGACCCTGTCCCTGGTCCTGACGGTCGTGCTGTACTGCTCCTTCTACCCGACCTATACCGCCGTGTTCGGCCGCCCAGGCACGGGCGCACCGTTGCAGCTGCCGGAATAGTGCACAGCCTGCGCAGCCGCCACGCGCTGCGCAGGCCGGGAAGCATTCAAACTCGCTCCAGCTTTGCCACGCTCAAGTCGAGCAGCTTCATGCCGTGCTGCCCGAAATTGATGTGAGCGCGCAAGTTGGTACCGCTGCCTTCGACATTGACGATCACACCCTCACCGAACTTGCGGTGCGATACCGTCTGTCCCGCGCGCCAACCGCCGTCGTCGCGCGTAAATCGCTGAGCGATGGTGTTTGCGCCGGATTCGGGCGCATCGTCCCACGCCGATTTGCGCTGGCCAAACCAATGCGCCTGCACGCGCGGCGACAGCCATTTCAGTGATGCTTCCGGCAATTCGTCCAGGAAGCGCGACTTCATCGCATAACGTGTCTGGCCATGCAGCATGCGTGTCTGCGAAAAGCTGAGATACAAGCGCTTCCTGGCACGCGTGATGGCCACATACATCAGGCGCCGTTCCTCCTCCAGCCCGCCCTCTTCCTGCGTGCTGTTATCGTGCGGGAACAGGCCCTCCTCAAGCCCGGTAATGAAAACGGCGTCGAACTCCAGCCCCTTGGCCGAATGCACCGTCATCAGCTGCAATGCATCCTGCCCCGCCTGCGCCTGGTTGTCTCCCGCTTCGAGCGACGCATGCGAAAGAAAGGCCGACAGCGGCGACATCACGGTCGGCAGCGGTGCATCGGCATCGATCAGCTCATCGCCACTCGGCAGCGGCGTTCCGGCAGCCGCCTGCGCCTGAGGGCCAAGGAAGGCAGGCGCATCGATGCCGAAACCTTCTTCCGACACGAACAGCATTGACGCACTCACCAGCTGCTCCAGGTTCTCGATGCGGTCTGCGCCTTCCTTCTCATTCTGGTAGTGCGTGACCAGGCCGCTCATGTCGAGCATCACCTGCACCATTTCCTGCAACGGCAAGTTCTGCGTCTCGAAGCGCATGCCCTCGATCAGCCTGACGAAAGACCCGAGCGAAGTCCCGGTCTTGCCGCCGACATGGGACACAGCGGCATACAGCGAAACGCCATGCTGCCGTGCGGCATCCTGCAACTGCTCAAGCGAACGCGCGCCGATGCCGCGCGTAGGGAAATTCACGACGCGCAGAAATGCTGAATCATTGTGCGGGTTGTCCATCAACTGCAGATACGCGATCGCATGCTTGATTTCCGCGCGCTCGAAGAAGCGCTGCCCGCCATACACACGGTATGGAATGCCGGCGGTAAACAAGGCATGCTCGATCACGCGCGATTGCGCGTTCGATCGATACAGAATCGCGATCTCGCTGCGCGCCGCGCCGTCGTTGATCAGGCTCTTCGCTTCCTCGATCACCCACTGCGCCTCCTGGATGTCGCTGCTCGCCTCGTACACGCGCACCGGTTCGCCGTGGCCCGCATCGGTGCGCAGATTCTTGCCAAGACGCTTGCTGTTGTGCGCGATCAAGGTATTGGCCGAGTCGAGAATATGGCCATGCGAGCGATAGTTCTGCTCGAGCTTGATCAGATTTTTAACATGGAACTCGCGTTCGAAAGCGACCATGTTGCCGACATTGGCGCCCCGGAACGCATAAATGCTCTGGTCGTCATCGCCGACTGCAAAGACTGCATTGCCGCTGCCGGCCATCAGCTTGAGCCAGTTGTATTGCAGGTTGTTGGTATCCTGGAATTCATCGACGAGGATGTGACGAAAGCGCGCCTGATAATGTTCGCGCAGCGGCTGATTGCGCATGAGAAGTTCATAACTGCGCAGCAGCAGCTCCGCAAAATCGACCACACCTTCACGCTGGCACTGATTGTCATAGGCTTCATACAACTCGACGAAACGCCGGTTGTAATCGTCATTGGCTTCCACCTGATGCGCACGCAGCCCCTGATCCTTGGCGCTGTTGATGAAGTACATCAAGTTGCGTGGCGGGTACTTTTCATCATCGACATTCAATGACTTCAGCAGCCGCTTGATGGCCGAAAGCTGATCGGCGGAATCGAGAATCTGGAAAGTCTGCGGCAGGCCGGCATCGCGGTAATGCGCGCGCAGCAATCTGTTGCACAAGCCGTGAAAAGTCCCGATCCACATGCCGCGTGTATTGATCGGCAACATCGCGCCCAGGCGCGACATCATTTCTTTCGCGGCCTTGTTGGTGAAGGTCACCGCAAGAACGCCCGCCGGCGACACCTGTCCGGTCTGGATCAGCCATGCAATGCGGGTGGTGAGTACGCGCGTCTTGCCGGAGCCTGCTCCGGCGAGGATCAGCGCCGATTGAGGTGGCAGCGTGACGGCTGCGAGTTGTTCGGGATTGAGATTGTGGAGGAGGTTCTGCATCCGGCGATTATAGCCCTCGAGGAGAGGGTCGCCGGATGCAGGATAAGCGTGAGAAGCTTGTTAGGAACGGAAGAAACGGCGTGCGCGTCCGCTGCCGGAATCGGAAATCTCGCCGCTCTTGACCATGGTGTTGAGCGCATAGGTCGCGCGCTGCGACAGCTTCTTCACCTGATCGCGGGTCGGCGTGAAATCAAGCTTGCGCACTGCTGCGTTGACGACTTCGACGGCGGACTTCGGTTCGCTGTCGATCAGGTCTACCCAGAACTCCTTGCGCGTGCCCGGCAAATTACCTTCCTGCTCACCTGCGACGTCCACGCGCGGCTTGCGTCCGCGCCGTCCGCGCACGGGCTTTTCAACTACGGACTTGCGACCTGGCGCCTTGGCAGATTCCGGGCCCACGCTATCCAGGCGAACCAATGCCTCTTCGAGCGCGGTGACCAGGGATTGATAGTAAGCGACGCCTTCGCGCGCATGTTGCAGTTCCGCTTTAATCGCGGATTTGGCAGAGCCGAGGTTCGACATGAAAAACTCCTGTTGTCAGGTGTGTTGCAAAAATGAACCAGCCGATTCTACCAGCGTATATTTAAGTGTGCTGCTTGATTGTTTGAAGTTCCTCAACAAAAAAGCGAAGCCGGAGTTTGAATTTTCAGACTTCAAACAGTTTGGAAAAACCTTCCGCAGCCGATGCCGGCTGCTCGCTCATGTAGACACTGCTGATGACGGCAACCAGGTCGGCACCTTGTTGCACCAGTGGAGCGGCATTCTCTTGAGTCATGCCGCCAATGACGACTACCGGCAGATCGATCAAGGCCTTCGATTGAGAAACGATGGAAAGCGGCGTCGTGACTTCATACTTCTTCACGCGCGATGGATAGAAGCCGCCAAATGCGACATAGCTCGCCCCCTTCTCATACGCTGCCTGCGCAAGTTCGATACTTCCATAGCAGGAAGCGCCGACGATCTTGTCCGCGCCAACCGCCATCCGCACGGCGTTCACCTCGCGGTCAGTCCCGCCAACATGAATGCCGTCTGCATCGATTTCCATGCACAGATCGACGTGATCATTGATGATCAAGGGTATGCCATGACGGCGGCAAAGCGCGAGCAGTGCCGACGCCTGTTCTCTGCGCAATGCGGACTGTGCAGTCTTGTGACGGTATTGCACGAGCACCGCGCCACCGCGCAGTCCGGCTTCGGTCACGGCGAGCATTTTTTCAGTGTCATCCCAGTCCGGGGTGACCAGATACAAACCCTTCATCTGCTTTCCTCAATTCTTCAATGATTGCGATTTGGAATGCGCTGACCGGCTGCAATGGCATAAGCCCGCAACAGGGATTCATGGACATAGGCCTGCGCAACTTCGATGGCCTCTTTCAAGGACGCGCCGCAGGCAAGCTGCCCGGCAATGGCTGATGCCAGTGTGCACCCGGTTCCGTGAAATGTCCCTGATAGGCGCGGCCAAACCCATTGTTGGTGGTGACTGCGGGCATACCAGCGATTCACGACCTGTTCGCCGTCCGCATGCCCGCCCTTGATCAACACATTGGGGCACTGTTCATGCAGGCGCGCGGCCTGCCGCTCCAGATCCTGCTCGCCTTCGCACATGCGCGCCGCCTCGGGCAGATTGGGCGTGAGCAGCGTGGCCCAGGGCATCAGTGCGCGCAAGCCTTGCAGCGGATCGCCGTTCGACAAGGCATTGCCCTTGCCGCTGGCCAGCACGGTATCGAGCACCACCGGCAATTCAGGCTGGCGCTGCCGCAGCATGGCAAGGAGACCGGCAATCGTCTGCGCATTGGCGACGCTTCCTGGAATGCCGATCTTGACCGCTGCTATCGGCATCTTGTCGATCAGCACTTGCGATTGGTGCCGTACCAGTTCAGGCGATACGGGGTTCACCGCATAGACGCGGTCGTTGTCCTGTACGGTCACGGCCGTGACGACGGTCAATGCATGCGCACCCTGGCCGGCAATGGCCTGCAGATCTGCCTGAAGGCCGGCACCACCGCCGGGGTCCGAGCGGGAAAAGACCAGCCCGCAAGGACGCGTCACGTGGCGCGCCCCTCCATCGGCGACGATGGCGAAGCGGCGAACTTCTTCGGGATGCGTCCGGCCAGGAACGCTTCGCGGCCTGCCTCGACTGCCAGCTTCATTGCGCGCGCCATGCGCACCGGATCCCTGGCGCCGGCAATCGCGGTGTTCATCAGCACGCCGTCGCAACCAAGCTCCATTGCAATCGCGGCATCGGAAGCCGTGCCGACGCCGGCATCGACCAGCACCGGCACCCTGGCCTGTTCGATGATCAGCGAAAGATTCCAGGGATTCAGAATGCCCATGCCGGAGCCGATCAGCGAAGCCAGCGGCATGACCGCCACGCAGCCGATGTCCTCCAGCATCTTTGCCTGGATGGGATCGTCGCTGCAGTAAACCATCACGTCGAAGCCGTCCTTGACCAGCGCCTCGGCCGCCTTCAGCGTTTCCGGCATGTTGGGAAACAGCGTCTTTTCGTCGCCCAGCACCTCGAGTTTGACCAGCTTGTGACCATTCAGCAGCTCGCGCGCGAGCTGCAGGGTATACACGGCATCCTTGGCGTTGTAGCAACCGGCCGTGTTTGGCAGGATCGTGTACCGCGAGGGCGGCACCACGTCGAGCAGATTCGGCGCCTTCGGGTCCTGCCCGATGTTTACGCGCCGGATCGCAACCGTGATGATGTCCGCGCCGCTCGCTTCAGTCGCCAGGCGCGTCTGTTCAAGGTCCTTGTACTTTCCGCTTCCCACCAGCAGACGCGAACGGTAGGTTTTCCCGGCAATGGTGAGGCCGCTATCGTGATTCGTAACTTGCATGTTCAGACACTCCGAAATTCCCGTTTCAAAGGGAAGAAATGGTTCTTGATCAACCGCCCCCAATGGCCTTGACGACGTCCACCTTGTCGCCCGGCTGCAGGACGCATTCTGCCCAGCGCTGGCGCGGGACGACTTCGCGATTGACCGCCACCGCGAGCGATTTGCCGGCCAGTTCGAGCGAGACGATCAAGTCCTGCACGTTGACATGTTCCGCAATCGCGTGCGGCATTCCGTTCAGTTCGATTTCCATTTTTTCGTTTACTGCTTGCGATACAGTTCCGCGCCCGATTTCACGAATTCGACCGCCTTGACTTCCATGCCCTTCTTCAAGGCTTCCTCGTCCGACAGACCTTGCGATGCGGCGAATTCACGCACGTCCTGCGTGATTTTCATCGAGCAGAAGTGCGGACCGCACATCGAGCAGAAGTGTGCCACCTTGGCCGAATCCTTGGGCAGCGTCTCGTCGTGGAATTCGCGCGCCTTGTCCGGATCAAGACCGAGGTTGAACTGGTCTTCCCAGCGAAATTCGAAGCGCGCCTTGGAAAGCGCATTGTCGCGGATCTGCGCGCCCGGATGGCCCTTTGCCAGATCGGCGGCGTGCGCGGCCAGCTTGTAGGTGATGATGCCTTCCTTGACGTCGTCCTTGTTCGGCAGGCCAAGGTGCTCCTTGGGCGTGACGTA
The DNA here is from genome assembly GCA_023416415.1 of Pseudomonadota bacterium. Taxonomy (GTDB): domain Bacteria; phylum Pseudomonadota; class Gammaproteobacteria; order Burkholderiales; family Burkholderiaceae_D; genus Noviherbaspirillum. Next base: position 9,280 of record JAEZHR010000233.1, on the reverse strand, counting down.
GCAGAGCATGGCCGTGCCGTACCAGCCGATCGTTGCCGCGCCAATGCCGGAGGTGATGTGATCGTAACCCGGTGCGATATCTGTTGTCAGCGGCCCCAGCGTGTAGAACGGCGCTTCATGGCACAGCTCCAGTTGCAGGTCCATGTTTTCCTTGATCAGCTGCATCGGCACATGGCCCGGTCCCTCGATCATCACTTGCACATCGTGCTTCCACGCAATCTGCGTAAGTTCGCCCAGCGTCTTGAGCTCACCCAGCTGCGCTTCGTCATTGGCATCGTAGATCGAGCCCGGACGCAAGCCATCGCCCAGCGAGAACGACACGTCATAGGCCTTCATGATCTCGCAGATGTCTTCGAAGTGCTCGTACAGGAAGGATTCCTTGTGATGCGCGAGACACCACTTGGCCATGATCGAGCCCCCGCGCGAGACGATGCCGGTCATGCGCTTGGCCGTCAGCGGCACGTACTGCAGGCGCACGCCGGCGTGAATCGTGAAGTAGTCGACGCCCTGCTCGGCCTGCTCGATGAGCGTGTCGCGGAAAATTTCCCAGGTCAGTTCTTCAGCCTTTCCGTTCACCTTTTCCAGCGCCTGATAGATTGGCACCGTACCGATGGGCACCGGCGAATTCCGGATGATCCACTCGCGTGTTTCATGGATGTGCTTGCCGGTCGACAGGTCCATCACGGTGTCGCCACCCCAACGGATCGCCCATGTCATCTTCTCGACTTCCTCGCCGATGGAAGATGTCACGGCCGACTTGCCGATGTTGGCGTTGATCTTCTCGAGGAAGTTGCGGCCGATGATCATCGGCTCGATTTCCGGATGGTTGATGTTGGCCGGAATGATGGCGCGTCCGCGCGCGACTTCATCGCGCACGAATTCAGGCGTGATTTCGGCGGGCATGGCAGCGCCGAAGCTCTGACCCGGATGCTGGCGCAGCATCAGCCCGGCCAGCTTCGCGCCGTTCGGGCCGCTCGTTTTGAGGCTCTCCAGGTATTCCTTGCGACGCAGGTTTTCGCGAATTGCAATGAATTCCATCTCCGGGGTGACGATCCCCTTGCGCGCATAGTGCATCTGGGTCACGTTATGCCCCGCCTTCGCGCGACGCGGCTTGCGCTGCAGATTGAAGCGCAGTTCGGCCAGCTTCGGATCATTCAGGCGTTCCTGGCCGTACTTCGAAGTCGGCCCAGACAACTCCTCGGTGTCGCCGCGTTCGTCGATCCAGTTTGCGCGCAAGGGCGCGAGACCCGAGCGAATGTCAATCCGCTGGTTCGGATCGGAATACGGGCCAGAAGTGTCGTAGACGCAGATCGGAGGATTCTTTTCGGCGCCGAAAGACGCAGGCGTATCGGCCTGGCTGATCTCGCGCATCGGAACGCGGATGTCCGGGCGCGAACCCGGGACATAGATCTTGCGGGAATTCGGCAGCGGCTGGATTGCCGCTTCATCCACCTGTGCGGTGGCGGCGAGGAATTGCGGATTGGCGCTCATGATGCTCCTTTGCCATGATGTCAAAAAAGCGAAGGAGCGACGGAAAAAGCGTGTACTGCCCGCCTTTTCGAATGCTTCCCTTCGCTGGCATTACCCAGATCAGGTTCGGAGGGTATTTCTCACCCGGCAATTCGTTGCCGGGACCCCTAGCGTTCTCCTCGTCGATGCGGTCGGCAAGGATGCGGCGAATTATACGCGTGCCGGACAAAGTAAAGCTGAGCCTCCTCTATAATCGTCGGTTTCCCCAGATACAAGCCGAATCATGGAATTAGCGAAGTCGTTCGAGCCTGCCGAAATCGAAAAACACTGGCGCACGGAATGGGAAAAGCGCGGCTACTACACCGCCACCACCGAGCCGGGCAAGCCGGCATTCAGCATCCAGCTGCCGCCGCCCAACGTGACCGGCACCCTGCACATGGGTCACGCATTCAACCAGACCGTGATGGACGGTCTGACACGCTACTACCGCATGCGCGGCTACAACACCGCGTGGATTCCGGGCACCGACCACGCCGGCATCGCGACCCAGATCGTGGTCGAACGCCAGCTGGATGCTCAGAAGATTTCGCGTCATGACCTCGGCCGCGAGAAGTTCCTGGAGAAGGTGTGGGAGTGGAAGGAACACTCCGGCTCGACCATCACCGGCCAGATGCGCCGCCTTGGCGCCTCCACCGACTGGACGCGCGAATACTTCACGATGGACGAGAAGATGTCCAAGGCCGTCGTCGAAGTCTTCGTGCGCCTGTATGAGCAGGGTCTGATCTATCGCGGCAAGCGCCTGGTGAACTGGGACCCGAAGCTGCTCACCGCCGTGTCCGACCTCGAAGTGGTCTCGGAAGAAGAAGACGGCCACATGTGGCATCTGCGCTATCCGCTGGCCGACGGCAGCGGCCACCTGACAGTCGCCACGACCCGCCCTGAAACCATGCTCGGCGACGTCGCCGTCGCCGTCGATCCGACCGACGAACGCTACACTCACTTGGTCGGCAAGCTGCTCAAGCTGCCGCTCACGGATCGCGAGATTCCGATCATCGCCGACGATTACGTGGACAAGGAATTCGGCACCGGCTGCGTGAAGATCACGCCGGCGCATGACTTCAACGACTACGCCGTCGGTCAGCGCCACAACCTCGCGCAAATCAACATCTTCACGCTGGACGCGAAGGTCAACGAGAACGGACCGGAAAAGTATCGCGGCCTGGACCGCTACGAAGCGCGCAAGCAGATCGTGGCCGACCTCGAAGCCCAGGGACTGCTGGAATCGGTCAAGCCGCACAAGCTGATGGTGCCGCGCGGCGACCGTACCGGCGTCGTCATCGAGCCGATGCTGACCGACCAGTGGTTCGTCGCGATGAGCAAGCCGGCGCCGGAAGGCACGCATTTTCCCGGCAAGTCGATCGCCGAAGTGGCACTCGAAAAGGTCGCAGACGGCGCGATCAGGTTCGTACCCGAAAACTGGACCACGACCTACAACCAGTGGCTCAACAACATCCAGGACTGGTGCATCTCGCGCCAGCTGTGGTGGGGCCACCAGATTCCGGCCTGGTATGACGAAGACGGCAACATCTACGTCGCGCGCAACGAGGAGGAGGCCAGGGCCAAGGCTGGCGGGAAGGCCATCAAGCGCGACGCCGACGTGCTCGACACCTGGTTTTCCTCGGCGCTGGTGCCCTTCTCCTCGCTCGGCTGGCCGGAAGAGACGCTCGACTACAAGACCTTCCTGCCATCCTCGGTGCTGGTGACCGGCTTCGACATCATCTTCTTCTGGGTCGCACGCATGGTGATGATGACGACCCACTTCACCGGCAAGGTCCCGTTCGATACCGTCTACGTGCACGGTCTGGTACGCGACGCCTCCGGCCAGAAGATGTCCAAGTCCAAGGGCAACACGCTGGACCCGATCGATCTGATCGACGGCATCGAACTCGACAAGCTGGTCGCCAAGCGCACCACCGGCCTGATGAACCCGAAACAGGCCGACAGCATCGCCAAGGCGACGCGCAAGGAGTTCCCGAACGGCATTCCCGCCTACGGCACCGATGCGCTGCGCTTCACGATGGCCAGCTATGCCTCGCTCGGGCGCAACATCAACTTCGACCTGAACCGCTGCGAAGGCTATCGCAACTTCTGCAACAAGCTGTGGAATGCCACCCGCTTCGTGCTGATGAATACCGAAGGTCAGGACTGCGGCATGGGACCGGAGACCTGCGGTCCCGAAGGGCGCGATTTCTCGCAGGCTGATCGCTGGATCGTCTCGCTGTTGCAGCGAACCGAAGCCGAAGTCGAAAAAGGCTTTGCCGACTATCGCTTCGACAACATCGCATCCGCCATCTACAAATTCGTCTGGGACGAGTATTGCGACTGGTATCTGGAAGTAGCGAAGGTGCAGATCCAGAACGGCACGGAAGCGCAGCAGCGCGCCACGCGCCGCACTCTGCTGCGCGTGCTGGAAACCGTGCTGCGCCTCGCGCATCCGATCATCCCCTTCATCACCGAGCAACTGTGGCAGAAAGTCGCACCGCTGGCCGGTCGCAAGGGTGAGGAAGATGCCTCCATCATGCTGCAGCCCTATCCGCAGCCGGAGCCCAAGAAGCTCGACGAGCATGCCGAAGCGTGGATGGCGCAATTGAAGGCCATGACCGATGCCTGCCGGAACCTGCGTGGCGAAATGCAGCTGTCCCCCGCGCAGAAGGTGCCCCTGATCATCGAAGCGCCCGTCGGCGAAGAAGACCGGCTGCGCGCCTTCGCTCCCTACCTGCAGGCCTTGGCCAAGTTGTCCGAAGTGCAGGTGGTGTCCGCCTTGCCGCAATCACCGGCGCCGGTGTCGGTGGTCGGCACGGCCAAGCTGATGCTCAAGGTGGAGATTGACGTGGCTGCCGAGCGCGAACGTCTCGGCAAGGAAATCGCGCGTCTCGAGGGCGAGATCGGCAAGGCCAACGCCAAGCTGTCCAACGAAAGCTTTGTGGCGCGCGCGCCCGCTCAGGTCGTGGCGCAAGAGAAGGAGCGCCTGGCCGGCTTCACGGCAAGCTTGAGCAAGCTACGCGAGCAATTTGAGAAACTGCAATAAAGCCAGCTGTTCCGACAGGGACACTCGCCAAGTGAAGGTGCCGGCTTGCGCAGCAAATCGGCACGTTCCGAAAGAAAGGGAGAAGACGATGATCAAGCAAGCAATCGCTGCAGGCATCGCAGCCATGAGTTTCGCGGCCGGGTTGGCGTGGGCGCAGGAGTCGCCGGCCGGGCTGTGGCGCACCATCGATGAACAGAGCGGCAAGCCGAAGGCCCTGGTGCGCATCTCCGAAGACAACGGCGTCTACAACGGTCGCATCGAGAAGCTGTTCCGGACGCCCGAAGAAGAACAGAACCCGGTGTGCGACAAGTGCGAGGACGAGCGCAAGGGCCAGCCCATTGTCGGCATGACCATCCTGTCCGGCATGCGCAAGAACGGCGCTGGCGAATACTCCGGCGGTCAAATCCTCGACCCCGCCAACGGCAAGGTCTACAAGAGCAAGATGACGCTTGGCGAAAACGGTCGCAAGCTCGATGTGCGCGGCTATATCGGCATGCCGATGCTGGGCCGAACCCAGACCTGGGAACGGGCCGAATAAGAAAAAGGCAGAAAGACGCCGATCCGAAGCCGGCTCCCGGGGGCGCTCAAGCGCCACCGGTTGGTCAGATCAAGCGAAGGAGATCGTCAGCCCCGGCAGCGTCAGCCCGGAGAAGGCCGAGGTCCAGGTCTCTCCCGGCTTGATCGGGCACACGTCAGTCCAGGTGCCGGTGGTGACGATCTCGCCCGCACCAAGTTGCGGGAATTGCGGCATTTCTTTGAGCAAATGGTGCAGATGCCATAGCGCGTGAAGAGGGCTGCCGAGCACATCGCTGCCAAAGCCGGCCGAGCGCAGTTCATCTCCGCAGGACAGGGACAGGCTGGAATGGGCCAGCACTTCACCGAGGTTGCGCCGGCTTGCCGCCGACAGCACGCGCGGCTCGCCCACGATCAGCGCGCCGTGCAAGCCGAATGCTGCAATCGAATCGGGCAATTCGAATTTCCAGTCCGGGAAGGGACAGGTAACGATTTCGAACGCATGCGCCATCCATTCGATGCAATCGGCCATCTCTTCCAGCGACGCATCCGGCGCCGGTGCGCGGTTGAGCCGGAAAACCAGTTCCGGCCCCAGACGAGGCTGCAACGCGCGGGTCAGACTCTGGATGCCGCGGTTGTCTTCTGCGTAACGCACCGTTTCATCAAAAATCGGTGTCCAGATCGGAGTGCTGATCGGCGCCTTCACGCCATAACGTGACCAGATGCGACGGTTGCTGAATCCGATCTTGCGTCCGGCCAGGGTCTCCCCCTGCGCTGTGCGAATGTCCATGATGCGCCGCACGATGTCATATCCATCGCCGGCGGTCAGCGCCACCTCGGCCGATGGCGGCGGCACCAGCTTCGCTTGTGCGCGCGCATCAAGGAGCGCATGCGCGAAGCGATTGGCTTGGGTGGACATGAGCATGATGATCAGGGTCCGGATGAAGCGCGGGAAAAGAAAGAGGGTTTGGTGCGAGACCGCACAAACCCCCTACTCTAGAAATGCAGGCCGGCAGCAATTTGCGTCAGCGCAAAAAAGTGCAGCCGTGCAGAAACGCCATTATAGGATGAATCGATGGACTTTCGGTTATCTATCGTAGAAATACGGTAACTAGGGGTTACCTAAAGACAAGGTTCCTGCTCAGCCCGGCTGGTTCCAGAGGTCACCGGATGTCCCGTTGCGCGGCGCAGCAATGCCGAAATGAGCGTAGGCCGTCGGGGTGGCAATGCGCCCCCGCGGAGTGCGCTGCAGAAATCCTTGCTGGATCAGATAGGGTTCGAGCACGTCTTCGATGGTGTCGCGCTCCTCGCCAATGGCCGCCGCCAGATTGTCCAACCCGACCGGGCCACCGTTGAACTTGAACAGCACGGCTTCGAGCAACTTTCGGTCCATCACGTCGAAGCCGACCGGATCGACGTCCAGCATCTTCAGCGCGGCATCCGCCATGTCCTTGGTGATCCTGCCGCTACCCTTGACTTCGGCATAGTCGCGCACCCGCCGCAACAGTCGGTTCGCAATGCGCGGGGTGCCTCGGCTGCGCTTGGCGATCTCGAGCGCCCCTTCATCCTCGATCGCTGCGTTCAAAAGCGAGGCGCTGCGCGTGACGATCTTCGCCAGCTCCTGCGGCGTATAAAACTCAAGTCGGGCGACGATGCCAAAGCGATCGCGCAGCGGATTGGTCAGCATGCCGGCGCGGGTGGTGGCGCCGACCAGGGTGAAAGGCTGCAGATCGAGCCGCACCGAGCGCGCAGCCGGCCCCTCGCCGATCATGATGTCGATCTGGTAGTCCTCGAGCGCCGGATACAGGATTTCCTCGACCACCGGCGACAAACGGTGGATCTCGTCGATGAACAGCACGTCGTTCGGCTCGAGGTTGGTCAGCAGCGCCGCGAGATCGCCCGCACGCTCAAGCACCGGGCCGGAAGTCTGGCGCAGGTTGACCCCCATTTCGCGCGCGATGATGTGCGCCAGCGTAGTCTTGCCCAAGCCGGGCGGACCAAACAGCAGCGTGTGGTCGAGTGCCTCGCCGCGCTGGCGCGCCGCCGTGATGAAAATGTCGAGCTGGCTGTGAATCTTTTCCTGCCCGACGTACTCCTGCAGCTGCTTCGGACGCAACGCACGCTCGATCGCCTCTTCGTTGTGCGAGGCGGGCGTCGCCGCGATGATACGTTGCTCGGAAAAATTGTCGGTCTGAATACTCATTGCCGTACTTGCCTCATGCGCGCGACAGCGCCTTCAGCGCTTGCTTGATGCCTTCCGAAACGCCAGCACCCGGCTCAACCTGCTTCAATGCGGTTGCAGCTTCCTTCTCGGAATATCCGAGCGCCAGCAGGGCATTCAGGATGTCGGCACTTGCATCGTTGACTTGGGCGACGCCACCAGCGCCGAGGTCGGCCCCGAGCTTACCCTTGAGCTCCAGCAGCAGGCGTTCCGCCGTCTTTTTGCCGATGCCGGGAATCTTCGTCAGCCGGCCCGACTCTTGCAAGGTCACGGCCTGCCCGAGGTCGCGCACCGACATACCGGAGAGAATGGACAGCGCCGTGCGCGCACCGATTCCCGAAATGCGGATCAACTGCCGGAACACGGCGCGCTCTTCTGCGCTCCCGAAACCATACAGCAGATGGGCATCCTCACGCACGGCCAGGTGCGTCAGCAACACCACTTTTTCGCCGGCTGCCGGCAGGTTGTAGAAAGTACTCATCGGCACGTCAACCTCGTAGCCGACACCGTTGCAGTCGATCAGCAACTGGGGCGGATTTTTTTCAAGGAGAGTTCCAGTGAGGCGGCCGATCATTGGTGGAGGGAATCAAGGAGAGGAAGGTGAATCATACAGGACTACACCGCATTCACATGCGCCCGCCATGCACGCTCTCGTCTCCGCACCACCCCGCCTGCCGTTCATTCTGCGCCTGCTCTGGGCCGCCCCGATGAGCCTGTTCGGATTGAGCCTCGGGTTGTCGATCCTGCTCGCAGGCGGACGTTGCCACATACTCAATGGATGCACGAGCGCACTGCTCTTTCGCGGCCCGCTGGCCGACTGGATGCTGGCCCATCATCCGGCCGGGCGGATGCGTGCCATGGCAAACGGCCACATTGTCATTGCCGCCGCAAGCGGCTTGGCCACGCGCACCCTCGCACATGAACTCGAGCATGTGCGCCAGGCCGAACGCTGGGGGCCGCTGTTCCCGTTTCTCTATCTGAGCTCCAGCACCTGGCAATGCCTGCATGGACGCAGCGCGTATCGTGACAATCGCTTCGAAGTTGCGGCACGCGCAGCCGAAGAAACCACTGACGCGACGCTTAAATCCTAACCGACCAGCCGACCGCGCCTAACCCGCAAGCCCTTCTTCGCCAGCGCAGGCGCCAGGCCGCCCAGTACCGCCAGCCCCTGGCCTCCATGGGCATGGCAAATAGCCACCGCCAGTGCATCCGCTGCGTCAGGTCCGGGCAAACCCGGCAGTTTCAGCAGGCGCTGCACCATGTCCTGCACCTGCGCCTTCTGCGCCCGGCCATGGCCGGCCACCGCCTGCTTGATCTGCAAGGCCGTGTATTCGGCCACCGCAAGATCTGCTTGCACGAGTCCGCAAATTGCAGCGCCGCGCGCCTGGCCGAGCAGCAGCGTGGACTGCGGGTTGACGTTGACGAACACCTTCTCGATGGCGGCGCAGTCCGGCGCATAGGTACGCACGATCTCCGACACCCCGGCCAGGATGGTCTTCAGGCGTAGCGGCAGATCACCGTCCGGCGTCTTCACCGTGCCGGATGCGACATAGGCCAGCTTCGTGCCCTCTTTGATGATCAGGCCGAAGCCGGTCGTGCGCAGGCCGGGGTCGATGCCGAGGATTTTCACTGGAGGATGCTCCCGCGCGAGGCGGGATTCAATCAATGCCTGAAATGTCGGGTACCGGTAAACAGCATCACGACACCACGCTCGTCGGCGGCATCGATCACTTCCTGGTCGCGCATCGACCCACCCGGATGAATCACGCTGGTAGCGCCTGCATCAACGACGACATCGAGCCCGTCACGGAACGGGAAAAAGGCATCCGATGCCACCGCCGAACCGGCCAAGGACAAGCCTGCATTCTGCGCCTTGATCGAGGCGATGCGTGCGGAATCGACGCGGCTCATCTGGCCGGCACCAACCCCGAGGGTCATGCCGTTGCCACAAAACACAATCGCATTCGACTTGACGAACTTGGCCACGC
>JAEZHR010000186.1 GCA_023416415.1 Pseudomonadota bacterium | reverse complement strand
TCGGTACCCTGTTCTGGCAGCAGCAAGTGCAGGTGCGCTCGATCGAGAACCAGCGCCTGCAATTGCAGAAGCAATGGATCCTGCGCGGCGCACTCGACTGGGCACAGCTGATTCTGCGTGCCGATGGCAATTTGTCGGCCGAAGACCATCTTGGCGAGCCTTGGACCACGCCACTGGCGGAAACCCGGCTGGACGAATACGTCGACAATCCGCGTGCCAATCCGGAAGCGTCGGACGCCGTGCTGTCCGGCGTCATCGTCGATGCGCAGTCGCGCTTCAATCTGAACAATCTGGCCAGCAGGGGAGTCGTCAATCAAAAGGAGCTGGCCGTACTGCGTCGGCTGCTGGCGCAACTCGGTTACAACGCCAATCTCGCGCCGGCAGTCGCCGAACTGGTCGCCTCGGGCCAGCGCGCGGCGCCGGGGGGGGAGGGCAGCGCCGCCATGCGTGTCGAACATGTCGACGACCTGCTCGCAGTGCCCGGCTTCACCCCGGAGATGGTGAGGCAGTTGCGTGAGTATCTCGTCGTGTTGCCGGGCATGCGCTCGATCAATGTCAACACGGCTTCACCGGAAGTGCTGGCAGCAAGGATTGATACCCTCTCCGCAGCCGATGCAGCGGCCATCGTTGCGGCGCGCGATGCCGCATGGTTCAGGAGTGCGCAGGATTTTGTCGAGCGCACGCGCAGCATGGGCGTCAGTGGTGCGGTCGAGCACATCGATGTCAAGACTGAATACTTTCTGATCAACGGTCACGTGCGCATGAGCCGTGCCGCCATGGACATGCAGGCCCTGGTCATGCGCCCGCCCGTACGGGGCGCCGACCCGTCGCTGGTCTGGGTCCGCGAGTTCTAGGCAAGGGGAGCAAGAACTTGAGCACACTGTACATACGCCTGCCCGCGTACCTGAGCATTGAAGATCAAGCCGCTGCATCGATGTATTGCCCGTTCGCGCTGGTATCGGACGGCAATCGCATCGAGCGCGACGGCGTGGCCGCGCTTTCCGAACTCGGGGAGCTGGTTCGGCGCGCGCGCCATGTGACTCTGCTGCTGGCGGCGTCCGACGTTACCCTGTTACGCGTGAAGATGCCTCCGTTGAGCGGCGCGCGGTTGAGGGCTGCGCTGCCCAACCTGGTCGAAGACCAGCTGATGAGCGATCCGGCCGACTGCGTGGTGGTAGCCGGTGAAATGCATGAGGGGCTGCGCACCGTTGCCGTGGTGCAGCGCAGCTGGTTGCAGATGCTCTCGCGCACGCTGCACACGCTCGGCGCGCGCAAGCTGTCGGTACTGCCGGCCCAGTTGTGCCAGGCGCGCGAGGGCGAGGCGGCGATTGCTGCCGTTTCCGAACACGGCACCGACATCGATCTTGCTCTGCGCACCGGCGCGCAGGACGGCATGGGCATGGCCATCGTGGCCGACCAGCCGGAAGCGGCTGCACTGGAAGTCCTGCAGTCGCTGGCAACGCTGGTGCCGCAAGGAGAGATTGTTCTGCATGTGCCGCAGAACCGCCTGCGGGATTACGAGGATTCGCTGCACCTGGCCAGCGCACTGGAGGAGCGCGTCACCGTGCGCGCCGACAGCTGGGAACGCTGGATCTCAGGCACGCGTCAGGCCGGCATCGACATGATGAGCGGCCTCGCGTCTTCCGAAACCGACAGCAGCATCGACTGGCGTCGCTGGCGCTGGCCGATTGCGCTGGCAGCGGTGCTGCTGCTGGTCAACATCGTGGGCTTGAGCGTCGATTGGCTGGGCATGCAGCGTGAGGCCGATGCCCTGCGGGCCGGCATGATGCAGGACTACCGCAATGCCTTCCCGCAGGACAAGGTCATCGTCGATCCCCTGGCGCAAGCACGCCAGAAGGCTGCGGCAGCGCGCAATGCCGGGGGCGAGCTGGCGGCGGATGATTTCCTCGCGCTGACAGCCGCATTGGCGCAGGCCTGGTCCGAGGGGAACAAGGGTGTGGCGCCGATTGCCGCGCTCGATTACCGCGACCGCGTGCTGACGGTGCGCATGAAGCCGGACGCCGGCGTGGCGACCGATACGCTGCAAGCGGCGCTGGCCTCGCGCAATCTCACCGTCTCCCAGCAAGGAGAGGGCGTATGGCAGATCGGGAGGGCGCGATGAAAGCGATGCAGGGACTGCAGACGTTCTGGAATGAACGCAACGTACGCGAACGCAGCATGCTTGCGACCGCCTTCGCCGTGGTCGCTCTGGGACTGATCTGGGTGCTGTTGCTCGACCCGGCCCTGAGCGGTCGCGAGCAGCTTGCGCGCGCACTGCCGGATCTGCGCCAGCAGGCAGCCGAGGTGCGAGCGCTTGCGCGCGAGGCAGGCACGGCAGACCGGCGCAATCCCGCCAAGGTAGCTCCGGTCACGCGTGAAGGTGTGGTGGCTTCGCTTGCACGTCGCGGCCTGAAGGCAGAGGAGGTGACGGTTGCCAATGACATCGTGCGCGTGCGCTTTGTGGATACGTCATTCGCCGGTCTGGTCGAGTGGCTAAGCGAGCAGCAACGCGCTTCACGCCTGGCCGTTGGCGAAGCCAAGGTCGAACGCAGCGGTGACGATGCCGTCACGTCGGATCGCGTGAACGCTGCATTCACCCTGCGCCAGCAGCGTGGTACCGAGGCGCAGTGATGCGCTGCACACGCATGCGGGAGGACTGATGCGGCGTTTCGTCCTATGGGGGCTGGCCGGGCTGGCAGTCATCGTCTTGACGGTTGCCATCTATTTGCCGGCGTCCTGGCTGGCGCCGGCAGTGGAAGCGCAGACGGGGGGGCGGCTGACGCTGGGCGATGTGCAGGGAACGGTGTGGAAGGGTTCAGCCTTCGTCGGCGGCGCGCCAAGCGGCAACGATGCCATCACACCGCTGCTGCCCGGGCGATTCTCCTGGGAGCTGTCGCCGCTGGTGCTGCTGGGACGGGTGCATGCCGAAGTGCGCAATCCCGATGCGCTTTCGCAGCCGGTCACGATTACCGGCAACTGGTGGAACTGGATGGTCAGTGCGGCACATGTCGTGTTGCCGGCGCAACGGCTTGCCGGACTTGGTGCACCCCTGAATACGATCGCACCCAGCGGCACCATGCAGCTGCGCTGGACGCCGCTGCAGCTCACGCGGCGAGCGGGCACGGTCGAAGTGCAGGGAACGATGGTGCTGGAAATGGAAAACATCGCCTCGCGTCTGACGCCGGTTGATCCGCTTGGCTCCTACCGTGCGCAGTTTGACTGGAGCGGGCAGCAGGCCCGCATGACGTTGAGCACGATCAAGGGGCCGATGTTATTGAGTGGCAACGGACGCGTGATCAATGGACGATTGCAATTCTCCGGAAAGGCCGAGGCCGCGGAAGGGCAGGAAGAGAGGCTGGCAAATCTCCTGAATTTGCTGGGACAACGTCGCCGCGAAGGCGGCAAGGATGTGATTGCATTAGAGTTCAAATGAATAAAAACAGACCCGCAGCACCCATTTCCTCAACCGATTTTCCCTGGCGCCAACTGGGCATGACACTGTCCATGCTGGCCGTCTTCGGCACGATCTCGGCCGTACACGCGCAACCGAACGCACCGGCCCAACGCCAGAACGAGGTGCGGGAGCCGGCCGCGCGGCAGGATCAGACTGCGGAGCCGACCCAGAACCGTGACGAGGCGACCCTTAACTTCGTCGGTGCCGACATCGACTCGGTAATTCGTGCCGTCGGGCACTACACCAACACCAACTTCCTGATCGACCCGCGCGTGAAAGGCACCATCAGCCTGGTTTCGGAACGTCCGGTTTCGCGTGCGCAGGCGCTGCAGATGCTGGCATCGGTCTTGCGCCTGCACGGCTATGCAATGGTGCAAAGCGATGGCTTCACGAAGATCGTGCCGGAAGTTGAAGCCAAGCTGCAGGCGACGCCGCTGCGTGACGGCAAGGTGCGCGGCGATCAGATTGCGACCCAGGTGTTCAGGTTGCAACATGAAAGCGCGAACAATCTGTTGCAGGTGCTGCGTCCGCTGATCACACCGAACAACACCATCAATGCCAATCCCGGAAACAACAGCATCGTCATCACTGACTATGCAGACAATCTGCGCCGGCTGGAGCGCATCATCAACGCACTGGACCGGCCGGCCATCGGCGGGCTGGACATCGTGCCGATTCACTATGCCATTGCAAGCGACATCGCGCAGATGGTCAATCGTCTGCTCGACCAGGGTGCCGCGCCTGCGGCCGGGGGCGAAGCGTCACGCCTGACCGTACTGGCCGATTCGCGCACGAACTCCGTGATCGTGCGCGCGCCTTCCGAAGCGCGCGCCGACCTGGCACGCGCCCTGATCGCGCGGCTCGACCGTCCCTCCGCCGTGCCCGGCAACGTGCATGTCGTCTATCTGAAGAATGCGGATGCGGTACGGCTCGCCCAGACTTTGCGCGCGGTCGTTGCCTTCGACTCGGGTGTTCCCGGCGGACAGAATCAGCAGCAAGGCGGGTTGCAGCAAACATCCGCAACCGACAACAATCAGCAGCAACAGCAACAGCAACAGCAGCAGCAACAGAATCAACTTGGCCAGGGCACCCTGTCCCAGCAGAGCACGCCGGCCGCACTGCCCGCGGGGGGAGCGGCCGGCTTCATCCAGGCCGACCCGGCTACCAACGCACTCATCATCACGGCCAACGAGACCTTGTATCGCAATCTTCGCGCAGTGATCGATCAGCTCGACGCGCGGCGCGCCCAGGTCTACATCGAGACGCTGATCGTCGAATTGAGTGCGGAGCGGGTGGCCGAATTAGGCGTGCAGTGGGCTGGCCTTTCCGGCAACTCGGGCAGCGACTATCGCGTGGGCGTGCTTACCGGCTTTAGTACCGGAGGCAACAACCTGATCAACCAGGCAGCTGCACGGCTTACCAATACTGCGCCATCGATTCCGGGCAACGGCATCACGCTGGGAATTTTCCGCCAGCAGGATGGTCAACTTACATTGGGGGCGTTGGCGCGTGCAATGGAATCGGAGGTCAACGCCAACATTCTGTCGATGCCGAACCTGATCACGCTCGACAATGAGGAAGCGCGCATCATCGTCGGCCAGAACGTGCCCTTCGTGACCGGGCAATTCACCACCACGGCGTCCGAAGGCGTGAACCCGTTCCAGACCATTGAGCGGCGCGACGTGGGCCTGTCCCTGCGAGTGCGCCCGCATGTCTCCGAGGGCGGGACCGTGCGCATGCAGATTTACCAGGAAACGTCGAACGTGCAAGACACGACGAATGCGGCAGACATCATCACCAACAAGCGCTCGATAGAAACCAACGTGCTGGTTGACGATGGACAGATCATCGTGCTCGGCGGGCTGATCGAAGACCGCGTGTCGGACGGCGTGGAGAAGGTGCCGGGACTGGGCGACATTCCGGTGCTCGGCAATCTGTTCAAGTACCGGAACCGGCGCGGGACCAAGACCAATCTGATGGTGTTCCTGCGGCCAACCGTCATCCGTACGGCCGAGCAGAGTGTGTTCGTCTCGGGCGACCGCTACGACTACATCCGCGATCTGCAGATTGAGCGACGTCCGCGCGATGCGGTTGGCTTGCCGCACGTCGAGGGACTGATCCTGCCGCCGGCGCCGGACGAACGCTCGCGCGGTGCGCCGTTGGTGATGCCGATGCCGCGCCCGCGCGCGGAAGGCGATGCGCCACAGCCGGACACACCCCAGCCAACGCAGCCCCTGCAGCCGCTGCCACCCCCCAGCCGGGTTGCACCGCCGCCACCACCGGAGCAACCCGTGCAACCACCACCACCGCCGCCACTGCAAATGGCGCCGGGCAACTGAAACCGGAATCTGAAGTCCTGAAATGAATGCCGTCACTGATGCCAGCCTGCTGCCCTTCGCCTTTGCACGCGACCACTTGCTGCTCGCGCGCCGCGCGGATGCGCCGGGCAATGCCGTCGAGCTGTGGGTCTCCGAGGGGAGTGCGCCGTCTGCGATCGCAGAAGTCAGCCGTCGCTTCGGTCGCGTCAAGTTGAGGTCTTTGCCACGCGAAGAACTGGAGGCCGCGATCGCGCGCAGCTACGCCGCATCCGGTAGCGATGCGGCGCAAGTGATCGACGAGGTCGAATCCGACCTCGATCTGGCCAAACTGATGCTGGACATGCCTGCGGTCGAAGACCTGCTGGAGTCGGCCGACGATGCTCCGGTGATCCGCATGATCAATGCGCTGCTCACCCAGGCGCTGCGCGAAGGCGCATCCGACATCCACATCGAACCCTTCGAGCAGGTGTCGGTGGTGCGCTTTCGCGTCGACGGCGCCTTGCGCGACGTGGTGCGGCCGAAGAAGGCCATTCATGCTTCGCTGATTTCGCGCATCAAGATCATGGCCCACCTCGACATCGCCGAAAAGCGTCTGCCGCAGGACGGCCGCATCACGCTGCGCGTGGGCGGCAAGCCGGTCGACGTGCGCGTTTCGACCCTGCCGACCGGCCACGGCGAGCGCGCGGTGCTGCGTCTGCTGGACAAGGAGGGCGGGCGGCTCGATCTGTCGCATCTGGGAATGAGCCCCGAGGTGCAGGTGCAGTTCGACAAGCTGATTGCCCAGCCGCACGGCATCGTGCTGGTGACCGGCCCGACCGGCTCGGGCAAGACGACAACCCTGTATGCGGCACTGTCGCGCCTGAACATACCGACCTCGAACATCCTCACCGTCGAAGATCCGATCGAGTACGAGCTGCAGGGCATAGGGCAGACCCAGGTCAATCCGCGCATCGACATGACCTTTGCCAAGGCGCTGCGTGCCATCCTGCGCCAGGACCCGGACGTGATCATGATCGGCGAAATCCGCGACCTTGAAACCGCACAGATCGCGGTGCAGGCTTCGCTGACCGGCCACCTCGTTCTGGCCACCCTGCATACCAACGACTCGGCGGCGGCGGTGACGCGATTGCTGGACATGGGCATCGAGCCCTTCCTGCTGTCGTCTTCGCTGCTGGGCGTGCTCGCCCAGCGCCTGGTGCGCCGACTGTGCACGCATTGCCGGCGCCAGGACGAGCATGGCGAATGGCAAGCGATCGGCTGCGACAAGTGCGGCCACACCGGCTACCACGGTCGCGTCGGTGTCTACGAATTGTTGCTGACGACCGAGCAGATCCGCGCCCAGATTCACGATCGCGCATCCGAGGCCGAGATCCGGCAGACCGCGCAGGCCGACGGCATGCACACGATGCGCGAAGACGGCGAGCGCTGGCTGGCCGACGGGACGACCACCGCGGCCGAGCTGCTGCGCGTGACCAAAGATTAGCGATGCCGGCCTTCCGCTACGAAGCCGTCGACGACACAGGCGCCACGCGCAAGGGCGTGCTCAATGCGGACAGTCCGCGCGCGGCACGTGCAGACTTGCGGTCGCAGGGGCTGGTACCAATCGCTGTTGATGCCATCACGGCCCAGGTCGATGAGCTTGGACGTGCGCGTTCGCGCGCCTTCGGCGAACGTCTGTCGACTGTCGAGCAGGCTTTGTTTACGCGTCAGCTCGCCAGCCTGCTGGAAGCCGGCCTGCCGCTGGAGCAGGCCTTCACCGCTTTGCTGGAGCAGGCAGAGCGCCCCTACATGCGCGACCTGATCGGATCGATCCGCTCAGAACTCATGGGCGGATCCTCGCTATCGGATGCGCTGGCACGCCACCCGCGGGATTTCCCGGACATCTATCGTGCGCTGGTGGCTTCGGGCGAACAGATCGGGCAACTGCCGCGTGTCCTGTCACGCCTGGCCGACTACATCGAGCGCCGCAACGCCCTGGTGCAGAAGGTGCGCCTGGCGTTCACGTATCCGGCCATCGTCACCGTGGTCGCGTTCGCGATCGTAATCTTCCTGCTCGCCTACGTGGTACCGCAGATCGTCTCGGTGTTTGCCCAGACCAAGCAGGCGCTGCCGCTCCTGACCGTGATCATGCTGGCGATATCGGACTTCGTGCGCGCCTGGGGCTGGATCGTTGCGCTGCTGCTGATCGGCGCGGCGTTCGCGTGGCGTGCCGCGCTGAAGAATCCCGACATCAAGTACCGCTGGCATCGTTGGCTGCTCAATGCGCCGCTGTACGGCAAGTTCGAGCGCAGCCTGAACACGGCGCGCTTTGCCAGCACGCTGGCCATCACGACCGGGTCGGGCGTGCCCATCCTGCGTGCCCTGCAGACCAGCCGCGACACCCTGTCGAACGTGGCCATGCGCGATCAGGTCGAGGAAGCCACCGCAGCGGTACGCGAAGGCGTGGGTCTGGCGCGTGCACTGTCTGCGCAACAGCATTTTCCGCCGATGCTGATCCACATGATCCGCGCCGGCGAAGCCACAGGCGAGTTGCCCGCCATGCTGGAGCGCGCGTCGAATGCGCAGGAACAGGATCTGGAGCGGCGCGCGATGACGATCGCCGGTTTGCTGGAGCCGGCGCTGATCCTGGTCATGGGAGTGGTGGTGCTGCTGATCGTGCTGGCGGTGCTGATGCCGATCATCGAGATCAATCAGTTGGTGCAGTAATAAAACATGAACAACAAACGCTGGCCCGTCATCGCAAGTTTTCTTTTGTTCATCGCCTTGTGCGCATCGCTGGCCTACTGGGCGCTGCAACTGTTCCAGCCGGCGCCGCGTCCGGTGGCGGCGCCGCCGCGTGCCGCTGCGCCGCCGATCGACGGGCAGGCCGCTGCCGCATTGTTTGGCGGGCAGGCAGGAACGGAGGCGGCCAGCAACTTTCAGCTGCGCGGCGTCATCTATGCCGGCAATCCGGATGACAGCGTCGCCATTCTCGCCGTTGACGGTGAACCGGCGCGCGCCGTGCGTGCCGGTGCGGAAGTGGTGCCGGGGGTGACGGTGAGGGAAGTGCATCGCGCTTACGTGCTTCTGGCCGAGGACGGGACGACAAAGCGCGTGGATCTGCAGGAAGACGCTCCACCCGCCGCCGAGGCGAACACAGCGCCCGCTTCGGGCCGCACGACCGTCCCTGCGCCTTCGCCAGCGGGACCCCGACCGCCGCCGGCGACCGCGAATGCGCCACCACCCTCAACCACGCCCGCGCCCGGCGCAGTCCAGTCAGACGGCGCGACGGTCCCCGATACGGGTACAAACGGTCGCGTGCAGCGCGGCTTTGCGAATCCCGAGGCCCAGCAGAATGCGCCGCCCCAGTCCGATCAGACAGGGCAGCCGCAGGGACAGGTACAAGGGCAGACTCAGGTGCAACAAGGACAGGTGCAACAAGGACAGGTGCAGTTGCCGTC
>JAEZHR010000149.1 GCA_023416415.1 Pseudomonadota bacterium | reverse complement strand
CGCAGGCGTTCGATCTGATGCAGCACGCCGCGTCCGTGTTCGAGCAGGACCTTGCCGGCTTCGGTCAGTGTGACGCCGCGCCCATTGCGTACCAGCAGGGTCTGACGGAGCTCCACTTCCAGCAGGCGGACCTGGCGGGAGAGGGCGGGTTGGGCGATGTCGAGGGCGGCTGCGGCGCGGGTGAAGCTGCCGAGTTCAGCGACGCGGACGAAGTAGGAGAGTTGCTTGAGATCCATGGGGTGGTGTTGCCGTCTTGGCGACATGCTCGGCTTCACTCCTCGGGGTTCCCGCCGAGGGCAGGGAAGAGATGGCCGGGGACGGCAGACGGCTGTCGCATCAAATTAATACGTGGGGTAATGATATAACGAATTTCTATAGCTGTTAGATAGGCTGACCCCCTGTATGGGGCGGGGTAACAGGGCGACAATCCGCAACATGCAAACACCCATCAAGACCCTCTTCATGCGTGGCGGCACGTCGCGCGGACCTTTTTTCCTGGAGTCCGATCTGCCGGCCGATGTCGAAACACGCGATCGCGTGCTGCTGGCCGTGATGGGCTCGCCCCATGCGCGCCAGATCGACGGCCTTGGCGGCGGCCATCCGCTGACTTCCAAGGTCGGCATCGTGCGCAAGAGCACGACGCCGGGCGTGGATGTGGACTTCCTGTTCGCACAGCTGCAGCCGACCAAGGACACGGTCGACACGACTCCGAACTGCGGCAACATGCTGGCGGCCGTCGTCCCCTTCGCGCTGGAAACGGGACTCGCGCAAGTGCAGGGTGCGACCACCACGCTGCGCGTGCTGACGCTCAACACCAACATGCAGTGCGACATCACGGTGCAGACGCCGGATGGCGAAGTGGCTTATGACGGCGACGCGCGCATCGATGGCGTCAACGGCACATCCGCACCGATCAAGATCAACTTCCTGGATACGGCCGGCTCCGTCTGCTCGGGTCTGCTGCCGACCGGGAATGTGAAGGACGTGATCGACGGCATCGAAGTCACCTGCATTGACAACGGCATGCCGCTGGTGATTTTCAAGGCCGAGGCCGTGGGCCGCACCGGCTACGAGTCCGTCGCCGACATGAACGCCGACACCGAGCTCAAGGCGCGCATCGAGAAGCTGCGTATCGCCTGCGGCCATGCGATGGGGCTGGGCGACGTCACCTCCAAGAACTATCCGAAGATGACGCTGATTGCGCCGCCGCGCGAAGGCGGCAGCCTGACCACCCGCAGCTTCATTCCGCATGTCTGCCACGACGCCATCGGCGTGCTGGCGGCGGTGACCGTCGGCACGGCCTGCGTGCTGAAGGGCTCGACCTGCGAAGGAATTGCCGTGGTGCCCGAAGGCGATGTGAAGCAGGTGTCGGTCGAGCACCCGACCGGAGAGTTTTCGGTCGAGCTCGAAGTCGATCCTGCCAATCCGCAGAACGTGACGCGTGCGGCGCTGCTGCGTACGGCCCGCCTCATCATGCGCGGCGAAGTCATGGTGCCCAAGGCAGTCTGGGACGCAAGCAAGTAACGGCGATTGCCGAAAGCTCCTCCCCGGCAGGGCGCCCCCGAAGGGGAGGAGATGAAAGTATTCATAAAGGAGAACAAGCATGATCATCGACATCCACGGTCACTACACGACCGCACCCAAGGCGCTCGAAGAGTGGCGCAATCGCCAGATCGCCGGTCTGAAGGACCCGTCGGTCGCGCCCAAGGTGTCCGAGCTGAAGATCAGCGACGATGAACTGCGCGAGACCATCGAGAACAACCAGCTCAAGAAGATGAAGGAGCGCGGCTCCGATCTGACCATCTTCTCGCCGCGCGCGTCCTTCATGGCGCACCACATCGGCGACTTCAACACCAGCTCGACCTGGGCCGCGATCTGCAACGAGCTGTGCTATCGCGTCGCGCAGCTGTTCCCGGACAACTTCATCGGCGCGGCCATGCTGCCGCAGTCGCCGGGCGTCGATCCCGCGACCTGCATTCCCGAGCTGGAAAAGTGCGTTAAGGAATACGGCATGGTGGCGATCAACCTGAACCCGGACCCGTCCGGCGGCCACTGGACCAGCCCGCCGCTGACTGACCGCCACTGGTATCCGATCTACGAAAAGATGGTCGAGTACGACATCCCCGCGATGATCCACGTCTCGACTTCGTGCAACGCCTGCTTCCACACCACCGGCGCACACTACATCAACGCCGACACCACGGCCGTGATGCAGCTGATCCAGGGCGATCTGTTCAAGGATTTCCCGGATCTGAAGTTCGTGATTCCGCACGGCGGCGGCGCGGCACCCTATCACTGGGGCCGTTACCGTGGTCTGGCGCAGGAGCTGAAGAAGCCGCTCCTGTCCGAGCATCTGCTCAAGAACATCTACTTCGATACCTGCGTGTATCACCAGCCGGGCATCGACCTGCTGACCCGCGTGATTCCTGTCGAGAACGTGCTGTTTGCTTCCGAAATGATCGGCGCCGTGCGCGGCATCGACCCGGAAACCGGCCACTACTACGACGACACCAAGCGTTACATCGAAGCGGCCAATCTGACCGACGAAGAGCGCTACAAGATCTACGAAGGCAATGCCCGCCGCGTGTACACGCGTCTGGACGCTGCCCTGAAGGCACAAGGAAAGTAAGACATGACTACTCCCCTGATCAACCAACTCGGCATCGTCAAGCGCAACATCGTGCGCGCCGACCGTGACGCGGTCGAGCATCTCGGCAAGTTCGGCTCGGCCACCGTGCACGAAGCCATGGGCCGCGTCGGCCTGATGAAGCCCTACATGCGCCCGATCTATTCCGGCGCACTGGTTTCCGGCACCGCCGTGACCGTGCTGCTGCATCCGGGCGACAACTGGATGATGCACGTTGCCGCCGAACAGATTCAGCCGGGCGACATCGTGGTGGCCGCCATCACCGCCGAATGCACCGACGGCTATTTCGGCGACCTGCTGGCCACCAGCTTCATTGCGCGTGGCGCGAAGGCGCTGGTGATCGACGCCGGTGTGCGCGACGTGAAGACCCTGACCGAAATGGGTTTCCCCGTCTGGAGCAAGGCCATCAGCGCCAAGGGCACGATCAAGGCAACGCTGGGTTCGGTGAACATTCCGGTGCTGTGCGCCGGCGCGCTGGTCAATCCGGGCGATGTGATCGTGGCCGACGATGACGGTGTGGTGGTGGTACCGGCGGCGGATGCGCGTCGCGTGGCCGATGCTGCCCAGAAGCGCGAAGACATGGAAGGCGAAAAGCGCGCGAAGCTGGCTTCCGGCGTGCTGGGGCTGGATATGTACAAGATGCGTGAGCCGCTGGAAAAGGCTGGGCTGAAGTACATCGACTGAAACTCCGTCGTCCTGAAACAGGTGGCGACGGAGAGTGGAAGGGCGCTTTCTCCTCGCAGGGGAACATGGCCAGCGCTGCGCAAGGCACTGCCTTGCACCGGCGGAATTCAGGCGCCATGCACGCTGCGAGGTGAAAGGGAAGGAAGTCGGGCAATCGCCTTCCTTTGCCTGATCCCTCCGTTCCCGGGCGCCTCGGAAAGGGGGCGCGGATTTCGGTAATGCCGCAACTGTCGTCGCACCTGCTGACTGAGACCTCTCCCAACATGAACACCAACCTCCAAACCTGGCCGAATGACTTGCGTGTCGGCCTCGTCGGTTACGGCGAGGTCGGCCGCATTCTTGCCGAGGATCTGTCCAGGCAAGGCATCGCCCTGGTTGGCTACGACATCAAGCTCGGCACCGCCTGGGATACACCGCTGCGCGAGCATGCGGTGGCGAACAAGGTGGAGCTGGTCAAGTCCTCTGCCGACCTGGCCGCGCAGTCAGACCTGATCATCTCTGCCGTCACCGCCAGCCAGGCGGTGCCGGTGGCGGAGAACTGCGCTGCCGCGATCAAGGCGGGCGCCTTCTTCCTCGACTTCAACTCGGCCTCGCCAGGCGCGAAGACGCATGCCGCCAGCCTGATCGACGCGGCCGGCGGCCGCTATGTCGAAGGCGCGGTGATGACGTCGATCCCGCCGTATCGCCAGAAGGTGCCGCTGCTCTTGGGCGGTCCGCATGCCGCCGCACTGGAGCCGCTGATCAATGCCATCGGCTTCGCATCGAAGGTGGCGTCGGACAGGACCGGCGTCGCCTCGGCCGTGAAGATGTGCCGCAGCGTGATGATCAAGGGCCTGGA
>JAEZHR010000108.1 GCA_023416415.1 Pseudomonadota bacterium | reverse complement strand
GCTCGAGGCACTGGAAGAACATCTCTCGCTCAAGCGACTGCTGGCCGATCAGCTCGAACTGGAGCCGAGCGATCGCGCCTTCGAGCCGAAGTTCAAGGTGCTGAAGGAACAGACCGAACATCATCATCGCGAGGAGGAAGAACACCTGTTCCCTGCTGTGAAGAAATTGATTTCCGGCGAGGAACTTGAGGCGCTCGGGGCGAGCATGCTTGCACTGCAGGCCCAGCTCACGCGCCAGGACATGCCTCGCGGCGCCGTCGTCGATGAAACCGCTTCGGCAGCGCCCCTGGAGTAATCCATGATCGGCTCGCGGCACCTGCTGGCCCTGCTGCTGGCGCTGCCGCTGGCCGCGTCGGGCGCCGACCGCGCCACCGCCCCTGCCGTGCCGGACGGGCCTCCCGCGGCAGGCGACGACACCGGCAGGCCAGAAGCGCCCGCCGATGACACGGAGGACGATCCGGAGACTTCCGGCGATACCGCACCCGGCGACAGCAACGCCAAGGGCATGCTGGTCGAACCGGCACCGCACGAATCCGAGGACGAGATGACGCGCACACCGCCGGACCATCCCGGCGAGGACGACATGGTGACCGTTCCCGCCCCGGCCGAACCGCAGCCGACGCGACCGGCCCCTCTCCCGCGGGCGCAGCACACAGGAGGACCACGATGATGAGCTTGCATGGCATTCTGGCCGAGCTCGGACTTGCACGCACTCCGGATCCCTTGCAGACGGCTCTCGCGCCGGACTCGCAATGGGTGACCGGAGGCCGATTCGAGCCCGAGGAAGGCGCTTGCTACGAGCTGGCCTTCTTGCGCATCCCGCCGCGCGCCGACGAAGCGCTTGTGATAAAACGAGTACGTGCTGACGGACCAAGCGCGGTCGACTGGTTCGACCTCGACGCGCGTCGACCGCTGGCACGCGAGCTGTACGCCTATGCAGTCAAGGCCTGGCGCCGCCTCGACGACGCTGTCGGCGATGCCGTCGATGACAACAAGACGCGCATGCATTGAGATCTCACGAATACACGATGAAGCCATTGCCTCTTGCGACTCTGCTCGTCGCCGCCGTCTCCTGCCTGCCCGCACATGCCCACCTCACGCCAGAGACGGTCGCCAGTGGATTGGAACACCCCTGGGCGCTGGCTTTCATCGGTGACGGCAACATGCTGGTCACCGAACGCCCGGGACGGTTGCGCCTGGTACGCGCGAACGGCAGCGTGAGCGCACCGCTGGCAGGCGTGCCGCAGGTCGACGCAAAAGGCCAGGGCGGCCTGCTGGACCTGATCGTCGATGCCGACTTCGCGCGCAACCGCACGCTTTACTTCTGCTTTTCACAAGCCGGAGAAGGCGGCAATTCGACCGCGCTGGCCAAGGCGCAGCTGGCAGACGACCTCGGCAGCCTGCAGCAGGTACAGGTGCTGTTCGTCCAGAAACCCAAGGTCAGCAGCGACGCGCATTTCGGCTGCCGCATCGTCGATCGCGGCGATGGCACTCTGTTCCTGACCCTGGGCGAGCGCTACAACCGCATGGTAATGGCGCAGGACCTTGGCACCCACATCGGCAAAGTCGTGCGCGTTGGCAAGGATGGTAGCGTACCTGCCGACAATCCCTTCGTCGGCAAGTCCGACGTGCTTGCGGAAATCTGGAGCTACGGCCACCGCAACCCGCAGGGAGCAACGCTCGGCCCGGACGGGCAGCTCTGGATGCACGAGCACGGGCCGCAGGGCGGGGACGAGGTCAATATCCCGCAGCCCGGCGCCAACTACGGTTGGCCGCTGGTCAGCCATGGCGTGCACTACGGCGGCAGCAAGGTTGGCAGCGGCGAGCCGACCCGCTCGGACATCAGTGCGCCGGTCTACCACTGGACCCCTTCGATCGCCCCCTCGGGCATGGCCTTCCTGAACAGCGATCGCTATGGACAGGAGTGGCGCGGCAACCTGTTCGTCGGCGCGCTCGTGGGACGTCACCTCGCACGCCTGAGCGTGGACGGCGACAAGGTCGTGGCGGAAGAAAAATTGCTGGGGGATTTCGGCAAGCGCATCCGGGACGTGCGCGTCGGGCCGGACGGCCTGCTCTACCTGCTTACCGATGAACAAAACGGCAGTGTGGTACGGCTGCGGCCCGATTGAAGGGGCACGTGATCAACCCTGCGGCAGACTAGCTTTCGGCCTTTGGTGCTGCTGCGATCAGCACGCTGCACCGCAACTTCTCGACCAGCACCGAATCGGTTGACCCGCGCCACCAGCGCAAAGCCAGCGGCTTGTGGCGCGAGTGGCCGACAATCACGAGATCGATCTGGAATCGCTCGGCCATCTCGGCAATCACGCTCACCGGCTCGCCGACTTCAAGATGGGTCACCACCTGCAAGCCGGCGGCGACAAGCAGTTCCCGACCGGACGCAAGCACGTCGGACATGACCTTGCGTTCTGCCTCTTCCTCATCCACCGTCGGCACCGCAGCGACGAATTCGCCGGCCAGAACGATGGGCATCGGCGTGGCAACGGCAAGCAGGTGGATGACCGTATCCCGCCCGGGGGCCAGGCGAATGCATTCTTCGAGGGCGTAGCGACTCTCGGGGGTGCCGTTGTAGGCGAACAGAATCTTGCGGTACATGCTAGTCTCCATGCGCGAACGCTTTTTGCCATGGGGCGGACTATAGCGCGAGGCTTGACTGCGTTGCAACGACGGATGCGGCAGTGTGCGCCGCTGGTGCATAATGCGTAAATTCCGTTTCAACCGCCTGCGATGATCAAAGCTGCAGTCATCGACGCCAACGCCGTTTCCCGCCGAATGCTCGCCACCGTCCTTCAGGACGGCGGTTTCGAGATCGTTGCCGAAGTCAATGCCACTTCCGCTGGGCTGGCCACCGCCATCAAAGCTGTTCCACAGATCGTCTGCATAGATCTCGGTGTTCCTGAAGATCTGGGCCTGAACAAGGGCCTGGACGGAAATCTGGGAGAGGGAATCGAAAAGCTCGACGTGGTGCGTGCCGGGCTGCCCAAAGCATTGGTATTCCTTGTCTCCGCCAAGTTCGACGCCGCGACGGTGCAGGCCGCCGCAGAGCGTGGCGCGCACGGCTTCGTCGTCAAGCCTTTCAATGGCGACACCGTGCTGACGACCATTCGACGCGCCGTCATCAAACTTGCGCGCCAGCATGCGCGCGCAGCCAGCGACGATCAGTCCGCCTGATCAATCGTTACAAGGAAGTTGCAGTCGCCAGGTCCGTGCCGTCTGAATCCGGGACCGCTCACACCAGGCAACCTGTAACAGGCATGTAAGACGGCTGTAGGAAATGCCCTACACCGTTATGGCTCGTCCGACAACTCATTTCATCCCCTGCTGATTTTCTTGCCTCGCCTCGGCGCACATAATCGTTTCACCGCTTGCCGCTTCGCAAATGCTTGCAGAGCGTGAACGAATTCCCTCGATAACCGCCAGAGAAAAAAGGAAATCAGAATGCTGACTACGCCCTTGTCCGAACTGCGCGCCCCATCCCTTCCCCTGACCAGTTCGCCCGTCAACGGTTGGCAACGCCAGGCCAAATTGTGGTCCAACCTGAAGGAGATCTGCGATCTGCTGCGTATCCCGGCGCGCATCCAGAACGACGAGTACCAGTTCCAGCACATGCAGTTCAAGGCGGGCCAGCGCATTCACACCATCGGACAGGCATTCGACACGCTGTACATCGTCAACTCCGGCTTCCTGAAGACCGTCATGATCGATGAACTGGGCAACGAGCAGGTGCTTTCCTTCCCGATGAAGGGCGACCTGTTCGGCATCGATGGCATTCATTCCAAGCAATACTCGACCGAAACCGTGGCCCTGACCAATTGCGACATCGTGCTGGTGCCGTTCAAGATGTTCGCCTCGCTCGGCCGCAGCCAGCCCGACCTCGAAGCCGCGATCTATGCCGTGATGAGCCGCGAACTGGTGCGGGAACAGGCGATGGTCAGCACGCTCGGCTCACTGTCGGCCGAAGCCCGCGTGGCGCGCTTCCTGGCCTATCTGTCGCAACGCTTTACCGAGATGGGTTATTCCGGCAGTCAGTTCAACCTGCGCATGACGCGCCAGGAAATCGGCAACTACCTTGGCCTGACGCTCGAAACCGTCTCGCGCACCTTCTCCGCATTCAACGCCATCGGCTTGATCTCGGTCGACCAGCGCGCCATCCAGATCCATGACCTGCAGGCCCTGAAAACCCTGCGTCGCCTGCCGCCGTCACGCGCACGCGCCAAGTCCGGCGTCAAGGCAAAGACTGCAGCGGCACAGCAACTGGCCGCCTGAGCGCCTTCCCTCCCGCGCGGCCCTCGCCGCGCCGCCCGTCCGGTCATTGCGTGGCCCGACGGGCAATTTTTTTGTTTCAGCAGGTCTTCAGGCTGCGACTGGCGCTGCGGCGAGCAGCCTCTCGATCGACGCCGCGTCCTGCGGCTTCCCGTGCAGATAGCCCTGTGCGAAATCGCATCCGGCCGCACGCAGGAACGCCAGCTGAGCTTCGGTCTCCACGCCTTCCGCCACCACCTTCAGACCCATCTTGTGGGCGACCGCGATGATCGCTTCTGTAATCGCGATATCGTCGGCGTCTTCCGGAATGCCGGAGACGAAACTGCGGTCGATCTTCAGCCGGTCCAGCGGATACTGCTTGAGGCTGGCCAGCGAGGAATAACCGGTACCGAAGTCGTCCACGGCGAGCGTAACCCCCATGGCACGGATGCCTTCGAGCAGTTCGATGGCTTCCTGCGGGTTCTGCATGATGGCGCTTTCGGTGATTTCCAACTCCAGCTTGGTGGCAGGCAGCCCTGTGACGTCCAGCGCGTCGCGGATGGTATCGAGCAAATCGCCCGCACCGAACTGACAGGCCGACAGATTGACCGCGATACGCCCGAAATCCAGACCCGCGTCCATCCACTCGCGCGCCTGGCGGCAGGCTTCGCGCAGCACCCACGCGCCGATAGGACCGATCAGCCCGTTGCGCTCTGCCAGTTCGATGAAAGCCGCGGGCGGAACCAGGCCTACGCCCGGACGCCGCCAGCGGATCAATGCCTCAATGCCGGCGATGCGACCACTGGTGGTGTCGATCTGCTGCTGGTAATGCAGCTCGAACTCGCCCCGCTCCAGTGCGCGGCGCAGACTGTTCTCGAGCATCAGCTGCTCCAGACCGTGATCGCTCATGTCTTCCGTATAGAACCGGCAGATGTTGCGACCACGCTCCTTTGCGCGGTACATGGCCACGTCGGCGTGCTGCAGCAGCGTGGCGGCATCCTCGCCATCCTCAGGGAAGCGCGCCACCCCGATACTGGCGGTGACGAACACTTCCTGGCCGTTGAGATGAAACGGCCGCGCCATGCTCGCGATCACGCGCGCGGCCAGTCCTTCGGCCCGGGAACTGCCCGGCGGGTCTTCCAGCAGCACCGTGAACTCGTCTCCGCCCAGGCGCGCAGCGATGTCGGTGGCGCCAAGTTCGGCGCACATGCGCTCGGCAGCGGCCTTGAGCAGACGGTCGCCGGCCAGATGACCGAGGGTATCGTTGACGGCCTTGAAGCGGTCCAGATCGACGAACATCAGAGCCAGCCGTCGCCTGGACGCGCGTGCCTGCGCGATGACTTCGGTAAAGCGCAACATCATGCCGCTGCGATTGAGCATGCCGGTCAGGCTGTCGTGATTGGCGAGAAACTGCAGGCGGGTTTCGGTTTCCTTGCGCCGCGTGTTGTCGGTGAACACGCCTACGTAGTTGGTGACGTTGCGTTCAGGATCGCGCAAGGTCGAGATCGATAGCCAGGCCGGGTACCACCCACCGCCCTTGCGGCGGTCGCGCATTTCGCCTTGCCAGTGACCGGCTTGAGCCAGGCTGGTGAGCATCTGCTGATTGATCTGCGCACCGGTACCGGTCAGCATGCGCGAGAACTTGCCCACCGCTTCGTCGGCACGATAACCGGTGATGCGGGTGAAGGCGGGGTTGACGGCTTCGATGCGGAACTCGGCATCAGTGATCACGATACCTTCGCTGGCCGCTTCGAATACGCGATTGGCCAGGCGCGACTGCCGTTCGAACTCGATCTGCCTGCTCACGTCCAGCGCCACGCCGATGACTGCCGGCCGCCCCTTGAACTTGCTCACGCTGCCGTGCACCTCGATCCACACCCGGCTGCCGTCGCGGCGCAGCGCACGATAGGTATAGCGCACGCTGCCCACCTCGCCGGAGAGGCGCCGCCTGTGGTTTTCCTGCAACACCGGCAAGTCTTCCGGCGCCGTCAGCTCGGTCAGGGATTTGCCGATCAGGTCTTCCGGACCGTCATAGCCGAGCAGCTCGGCCATACGCGGATTGACGTAAACCGGCTTGCCGTCCTGCACCATGTACAGGCCGACCAACGACTGCTCCACGAAGTCGCGGAACTGGCGCTCGGATTCGCGCACGGCGGCATTGGTCCGCCGGGAAAAGCTGACGGCCGTCCCGCATACGAGTGCGCCGTAAGCGACGGCCAGCAGCGCTGCGAGCCAGAAGGGAAGTCGGGTGGCAGTGGTGAACAGTGCTATTGCGAGCAGCGTCAGCAGCAGTCCGGCCAGCAGCCCGGGCCAACGGGCCATGCGTGGCATTCGGTACGTTGAATCGGTCAAGTTGATGCCTGTGTGCAACGTTACGAACTTTCCCGACGCCGGCTCCTGGGCGGGGAAGGCCATCGCCGGCGGGCCACGGGCAATACGACTTCGTACTTCGTAGCCAGCCTGGTCGCTCGCCATGGTATCTGGCGTCGTGAAGCGCGGCAACAACTGAGCGGCGCGGCCTGCAATTGTTCCCACAAGCAATATTTTCTCCCCCAGCCGGCAAACTCATCCCGACCGCGGGATGCAAAAGGCACGTTTTGGCGCCGAGCGGGTCTGACTGCTGTCCGGACTCCTGTAACGTCAGGAGTACCGGCCCGGGCACGGCGAAACCGTGCGTTTCGCCAACGAATTCGTGCACGCATGAAGATTGCCCAAGTGGCCCCCTTGTTCGAAAGCGTTCCGCCCAAGCAATACGGCGGCACCGAACGCGTCATTCACTATCTGACCGAAGAACTGGTGTATCAGGGACACGACGTGACCCTGTTCGCCTCCGGCGACTCGCACAGCTCCGCGCGGCTGGTCGCGCCTGCTGTATCCAGCGCACGTCCGGACGTGCGACGCCCTTCCTGGCTGGCAGCCCATTGCATCGCGCTCGACATGGTTGCCTCACATGCGCACGAGTTCGACGTGATCCACTTTCACACCGATTACCTGCATTTCCCGCTCGCGCGCATGCTCGCCACCCCGCACCTGACCACGACGCACGGACGCCTCGACTTGCCGGAACTGACAGTGCTGTTCGAACACTTCAATGACGTTCCATTGACCGCGATCTCCTCCAGCCAGCGCGCGGCAGCCGCGCATGCCCACTGGATCGCCACAGTTCACCACGGCTTGCCGCCGGGGCTGCTTCCGTTCAATGCCGAAGGCGGCGAGCATTTCGTCTTCCTTGGGCGCTTTTCTCCGGAAAAGCGGGTCGACCGCGCCATCGAGATCGCGCGCCGCTGCGGTGTACCGATCTACCTGGCTGCCAAGATCGACGAAGGCAATCAGGATTATTTCGCGCAACAGGTCGAGCCCTTGCTGAACGATCCGCTGGTGCACTACGTTGGCGAAATCGGCGACCGCGAAAAGGCCGAACTGCTGGGCACGGCGCGCGCCTTGCTGTGCCCGGTGGACTGGCCCGAACCATTCGGACTGGTCATGATCGAAGCCTTGTCCTGCGGCACCCCCGTCATCGCCTGGCGATGCGGCGCGGCGCCGGAGATCGTCGAACACGGCGTCACCGGCTTTCTGGTCAGCGACATGGATGAAGCAACTGCCGCCGCGCAAAGCGTCCATCGCCTGGATCGGCAGGTCTGCCGCGCGTCTTTCGAGCGCCGCTTCACGGCCGAGCGCATGGCAGCCAACTATGTGGATGCCTATCGCCGGCTGCAAGATCAGTTCAGACACTAAGCGACTCCAGCAATCGCATCGGAGAAACTCGATGGTGGAAAAACTCCAGGTTGGCGAGAAGTGGTACATCCTCGCCACCGCATCGCCGGCCGACGAGCGTCGGCGGGTACTCAAGCACAACGATCTGTTCGGCATGTTCGACCGCTACGGCGACATTCAGTCGATCGGGCTCGGCGAAGAGGGCCTGTATCGCGGCGACACCTGCTTTCTGTCACACCAGGAGCTGCTGATCGAAGGCACGCACCCGATGTTCCTGAACTCGACCGTGCGCGATGACAATGGTCTGCTCGTCGTCGAGCTGATGAACCCCGACCTGCACCCGGAAGGCAGCAACCCCATCCTCAAGGGCGAGATGCACATCTTCCGCGCCAAGCTGCTGCTCGACAATACCTGCTACGAACACGTGCGCGTGGTCAACTATGGCCTGGATCCCGTCAGCACGACGCTGAGCATGTCCTTCGCTGCAGACTACAAGGACATCTTCGAAGTGCGCGGCTACCGCTGCGACCAGCGTGGCGAACTCATGCAGCCACAGGTGTCGGATGACGAACTTCTTCTCGGCTACAAGGGCCGCGACGCCTGCGTGCGCCGCACCCGCATCCACTTTTCTCCGCAGCCGGACAAGCTCAACGCAAGTCGCGCCGCCTGGCGCGTCGAACTGCCGCCCAAGGGCGAAGCGCATTTCTATGTGAGCACGGGCTGCGAATGCGGCGATGAACGCGCGCCGGTCGACCTCGGCTACTTCGCCGCCTATACGCGCATCAACCAGCGCGCCACGGCGGCAACAGACACGCATTCATCCATCGTCACGTCCGACCCCCTGTTCAACCGCTGGGTGGATCGCTCGGCCGCCGACCTCGTCATGCTGTCCACTGCGCTCACGCATGGCGACTATCCATACGCCGGCCTGCCGTGGTACTCGACCACGTTCGGGCGCGACGGCATCATCACCGCACGCCAGATGCTGTGGATAGACCCCGCGATGGCGCGTGGCGTGCTCGGCTTCCTGGCCGCCACCCAGTCCACCGAGTTCGACCCCGTGCGCGACGCCGAGCCCGGAAAGATCCTGCATGAAGCGCGCAGCGGCGAACTGGCCGTGCTCGGCGAGACACCTTTCCACCGCTACTACGGCACCGTGGACGCCACACCGCTGTTCGTGGCACTGGCCGGCGCCTACTACGAGCGCACCGGAGACCTCGACACCATTCGCCGGCTCTGGCCCAACATTCGCGCAGCGCTGCAGTGGATAGACGCGTACGGCGATCGCGATGGCGACGGTTTCGTCGAATACGAGCGCTATACGGAGTCAGGTCTTGCGCAACAGGGCTGGAAGGATTCGCACGATTCAGTGTTCCACGCAGACGGAAAGCTTGCCGATCCGCCGATCGCATTGTGCGAAGTGCAGGGCTATGTCTATGAAGCAAGACAACGGGCCGCCGTTCTCGCCCGACTTCTTGGCGAACATGACTTTGCCGATGAGCAGGAATCGGCCGCGCAGCGCCTGAAAACGCGTTTCAATGAAACCTTCTGGTGCGAGGAAATCGGTACCTATGCGCTTGCACTGGACGGCCAGAAGCGGCAGTGCAAGGTGCGTTCCTCGAACGCCGGCCATGCCCTGTGGACCCGCATTGCCACACCCGAGCTGGCCAGGCGCGTGGCAGACCAGCTGCTCGACGATGATTTCTTCTGTGGCTGGGGCCTGCGTACGATCGCGCGCAACGAATCCCGCTACAACCCGATGGCCTATCACAACGGCTCGGTCTGGCCGCACGACAACGCCCTCATCGCTGAAGGCATGGCGCATTACGGACTCACCAGACACGCGATGCAGGTATTCGACGCGCTGCGCGATGCCGCCCTGTACATGGACCAGACGCGCATGCCGGAGCTGTTCTGCGGCTTCGAACGCCGGCCCGACGAAGGGCCGACGTTGTACCCGGTGGCCTGCTCGCCGCAGGCCTGGAGCGCGGCCGCCGTATTTTCATTGCTGCGGGCCTGCCTTGGGCTGTCCTTTGATCCGGAGCGACGCGAGATCCGCCTTCGCCACCCGCGCCTGCCTGCCTTCCTCGAACAGGTCGAGATCCGCAACCTCGGGTTCATGGATGCCACGGTAGACCTGACCCTGCAGCGCTATCCGAACAATGTCGGTGTACACGTCAAGCGCAAGGAAGGCCAGGTTGAGGTGGTGACGGTGGCATAGACGAGTCCGACGGCTGTTGCCTCCGCGTCATGGCGACATGGCGCGATCCTCTACATCGAAATGAGAGGGAGCCGGGAGGTCTGCAAAGGCCGACAGGTATGAGGCTTATGTGCCGCAGCGCATCTTTCTGCCTCTGATGCGCGTGCAGCATACCTGGTCTTCAGGCGAGAAATTCTCCGCAAGAGCTTCCGAGCACTTTCGAAGTGCGCGCTGGGCAGGCAGTCGTCAAGCTTGCCGGCAGCACCGGCATTCGGCTCACCCCCGTGCCCTGTAGAATTGCGTCACGTTAAAGT
>JAEZHR010000102.1 GCA_023416415.1 Pseudomonadota bacterium | reverse complement strand
GCGCCGCTCCCGCCAGAGAGCCTAGAGGCAGCCCCTCCACGCTCTCCCGATGCGTCGTGATGCCGCTCGACCCGGTCGGCAGGCTTCCTGCACCCATCGCAGGCAAGCGCCCCGCTCCTCTGGCGCGATTGCACCGCCGGTGCAATCCGCCTACTCGTCCGACTGC
The DNA here is from genome assembly GCA_023416415.1 of Pseudomonadota bacterium. Taxonomy (GTDB): domain Bacteria; phylum Pseudomonadota; class Gammaproteobacteria; order Burkholderiales; family Burkholderiaceae_D; genus Noviherbaspirillum. The sequence goes on along the minus strand of JAEZHR010000102.1, from coordinate 4,727 downwards.
CCCGGCCGCACCGCGTACTGACCGGTCTTGTCGTCCTTGTTCATCACCAGCAGGCCGCGCTTGTGCGCATCCTCGATCAGTTCCTTGAACGAGCGGTAGCCGAAGGCCGACTCGGCAAAGCCGGGGCGGCGTCGCTTCATGGTCTGCTTGACCATCGAGCCCCAGATTTTCTCTTCGTCGCCGCGTTCGGCAATCAGTGCCTCGACCGTTTCGACGGCGAACTCCAGCGCCTCCTGACGCTTGTCATCCTCGTTCTTCGGCGGTGTAGCCTTCGGAGCTTCGCTGCTCGTGCTCTTCTTCGCTGCCGGCTTCCTCTCGCGCCGCTTCGGCTTCTCGACCAGGTCGTCGTAGAAAATGAATTCGTCGCAGTTGGCGGCCAGCAGATCGGAGGTGGAATCGCGCACGCCGATGCCGAAGACGTGCTTGTTGTTCTCCCTGAGCTTGGAGACCAGCGGCGAGAAGTCTGAGTCACCGCTGATGATGACGAAGCAGTCGACGTGTGCCTTGGTGTAGCAGAGGTCGAGTGCGTCGACCACCATGCGGATGTCGGCCGAGTTCTTGCCCGACTGGCGAACATGCGGGATCTCGATCAGCTCGAACGAGGCTTCGTGCATCTGCGACTTGAATTCCTTGTAGCGATCCCAGTCGCAATAGGCCTTCTTGACCACGATGCTGCCCTTGAGCAGCAGGCGTTCGAGCACGCGCCGGATGTCGAAGCTGGCGTACTTCGCGTCGCGCACGCCGAGTGCAATGTTCTCGAAGTCGCAGAACAGCGCCATGCTGGTGATTTCGTATTGAGTCGCCATCGACTCCCTCCTTGTAAGCGGATTCAGCGCAAGAGATGCGCAGGTGAAGCGCGCCAGCTTACTGCCGGCAAGAATGTCAGCCCGCTCCGGCGAGCGTCATCAGGGAAACCGCTTCGAATCCGGGCACCTTGCGCCCGGTCTCGCCCACGAATGCGACCCGGCTGCCGGCGCGCTCCTGCAACCAGCGCGCGGCCGCTCGCACCTGTTCGAGCGTGCAGCTCAGCACCCCGCTACGGTAGCGCTCCAGCATCTCCTGCGTAATGCCCTGCTCGCGCAGCGTCCAGGCACGCATCACCTGGGAAAACGGGGTGCGCGGACGATCCAGACTCTGGATCACGCAGATAATCGCCTCTTCCAGTTGCTCCTGCGTCGGCGTGGCGCCGGCAATCCATTCGAGCGCCCGATCGAAATCGGCGTAGGTCGCTTCCACGCGCGGATCGCGGTAGGACATCATGACAAAGCTGCCGCCGAGCGCCGAATAGGCCGCCTGTCCGCCATAGGCTCCGCCTTCCTCGCGCAGCGCCTGATGCAGCACCTGGTTGGTCACCAGTTCGCCCAGCACGGCCAGGCCCGGTGCGTCCGGGTGGTCGAGCATGGGAACGGACCAGGCAATGTAGCAATGATTGACTTGCGCGGGCGCATGCAGCGCAAGCGCCACTCCGCCCGCTGCTTGCGCCAATGACGGCGGCAATGAAGGTGACAATGCAGGCGCCTTGGGCAGCGACAGGTTCGGGGGGGCCTTGGCATCCGGTGTCACGCTTTGCGGCAGACGAATGGCACGCGCCAGTTCGGCCGCATCGCCATCCATGCCGGCACACAGGATTTGCGGCTTCAGCGCTGTGATGCGTCGATGCAGCGCTTCAAGCCGGGCGGCGATGGCCGCGATGCCATCGGGTGTCCGGGCCTGATCCTGCAGGGCATCCAGGAAGGGCAGCGCCCGCACGCCGCCGGTGCAATCCTCGAAGCGCGCCGCGCGTCCAAGCGGGGCGCAAGCGGCCAGACGCGCGTACTCGTCACCTTCTTCGGCCAGCATGTCGCGGGTGTCCTGCACGCTGCTGTCGATCAGGTAGGCGAGACGGGCGTGATCGTCGAAACGCGTCTCGGCAACGGTGCGGCCGAGCACGGCGGCGATGCCGGCGTGCTCCTCGCGCAAACCGCGTGCGCAGATGTCGACATGGATGCGCGCAGCTTCATTGTTGCGCAGCTCATCCGGGGCCGATCGACACGCCAGTGCAATGAGGCTGACCCGAAAACGCGGTACCGCCTCGTGGCGCCAGGCATCGGCTTCGTCATAGGACATGTCGCCCAGCCCCATTTCGGGCAGCACGTCCACATACAGCTGAAGCCACGGCCAGTCTGCTTCGTCGAAATGCGATACGTCATACAGCACGCGCGCAGTGGAGACGCCGTTCGAAGCGATCGGCACGACGATGGCGTCGTCCTCGCGTGGCAGCGCCGGCAAGGGATGCATGGCGGCGTCGACGTCGGCGGGGCGGATGCGCGGCAGCACGCCGTTGTCGACCGGCTGGCGCTGGCGTGCCTGCAAGGTTTCGGCCTCGCTACGGATGCGCTGTGCTTCCTGCGCGTCGAGCGCCGCCTGCAGTGCCGCGAGACGGGCCTCTTCAGTGCGCTGGCGTGCGCCGAACCAGTCTGCATCGGGTTCGATTCTTGCGTCGATGCGGGCCGGCGAATCCAGCAGGGCGCGCACCATCTCCTTGAAGAAGGCCGGATCGGCGGTCTGTTCCTGCAGCTCGGCCAGGACGGCCTCGGCCTCCAGTCCGTTCGCCACATCGCCGTCGTACATGGCATGCGGTAACGCGTGCAGCAGGCGCGACAGCAGGTCCGGCGTGTGGCCATCGCGCACGTCGCGCAGCGAAAAGCGCAAGTCGCGCAGCGCCGCCAGCAGCGTCGAACGCGGCACGCCCTCCTCGGCCGTCTTCTCCAGTGCGTTCCAGATACGCTTGCTTGCCGGCTCGACCTGGTTCTCGTCCAGACCTTCCATGCCGAGATGGAAAACGATCTGGCGCTGATGCGGATCGGCACCATTGAGCTGGGAAGGCCGGCCGTAGCCGGCAGACTCCATCGCGTACAGCAGAGGCGCGGCGGCATTGCCCAGCAAGCCGTCTTCCAGCAGCTGCGCGCGGTACAGCGCACGCGGGTCGGCGCTTTCGCCCATGAGCCAGGCAAACTGCACCGCATGCTCGCCGGTCGGCACGGCAATGCGTTCCTGCTGTGGCACGGCAAGGGGCGCGGCCAGCTGCGGCAACATGCGCGGTGCGCGCGCGTCGAAGGCGTGCAGCACCTGCTCCTCCAGCACCTGCTGGATGGCTTCGGCATCGATCTTCCCGGCACTCATGAACACCGCCTGCGACGGGTGATAGTGCTGCGCATGAAAGGCGCGCAGCGCTTCATGGGTCAGCGAGGGAATGGCGAGCGGATCGCCGCCGGATTCCGTGGCATAGGTCGTGCCCTTGAAGAGTGCGGCATGAATGCCGGCATCGATGGCACGCTGGGGCGAGGAAAACGCGCCCTTCATCTCGTTGAACACCACCCCTTGATAAGTCAGCCTGTCGCCCTCGAAGGCGAGACGCCAGCCTTCCTGCAGGAAATCGAAATAATCCAGGCGCGGAAAGAAGGCTGCGTCCAGATAAACGCCCAGCAGATTGAAGAAGTCGGTGCGATCCGTGGTGGCGAACGGATAGACGGTGCGATCGGAATAGGTCATCGCGTTCATGAAGTGCGCGGTAGAACGCCGCAGCATGGCGAAGAACGGATCGCGCACCGGATAACGCCGGCTGCCGCACAGGGCAAGGTGTTCGAGGATGTGCGCACGTCCGTCGCTGACCTGCGGCAAGGTTGGAAAGGCAACCAGAAACACCAGTTCCGGCGTGTCCTGCGCCACATGGATGTGACGCGCGCCGGTACGGTGATGCTCGTACTCCTGAAGTTCGGCCTGCAGGGTCGGCAAGGTGCGCGTGCGCAAGGTCTTGAATGTCATGTCTTGGAATTCTGGAAATGCGGATGGATCGGGAGACAAGTGGCCAGGCGTATTCCGGCTTTCGATCTGCGCCGCGCGGATCGGGCGTGGACATGGCGCGAAGCGCAGCCAGGGAACTCCCCTGCGGGCACTCGCAACGCCGCAACGGCGTTCGAACGTCCGGCGCACACGAAAAACGGAACGTGACGGATCACTAGGTTATACGAAACGGGCGCGGTGGGCCGGCAGCCGCAGCCTCGGACGCCCGCTCAATCGCCTTGCGCCGCACTCTTGCCGGCGCGCCACATGAAGAAGCCCGCCAGCGCGAAAACCAGTTGTCCGGTAGCCAGCAACAGCACCGAACTGTCCAGCGCCGGCGCCACCACGCCAGCCACGATGGCGCCCAGCATGGTCTGCACGAAGGACTGGCAGGACGCGACGGTGCCGCGGATGTTGGGAAACAGGTCCAGCACCATCAGCGTGACCGCCGGCGCGATCACCGACATGCCAAAGCTGAAGAAGAAAATCGGCAGGACGGACCATGGCAGGGCAGGCGGAAAGATGGCGTGGTAAAGGGTGTTGACGACCGTGGCGCCGATCAGCAGGGCAAATCCGAATCCCACCTGACGCTCTGCCGTGATCTTTCCCGCAAGACGGCTGGCAGTCAGGGCGCCGCCGAAGATGCCGAGCACCGAGGGCACGAACAACCAGGCGAAATCGCTGGGGCCCAGACCGAGAAGGACCGTGATGAAGGCGGGCGCAGCCGCGACGTACAGGAACAGGCCGCCGAAATTCACGGCCACCACACCGGCCTTCAGGTGGAATTCGCGGGAACCGAGGATCTGTCGGTAATTGGCGGCCAGCTCGTGCACATCGAAGGGGCGGCGCTTTTCCGGGGTCAAGGTTTCCGGCAGGCGCTTCCAGCAGACCCACAGCAGCAGCAC
>JAEZHR010000087.1 GCA_023416415.1 Pseudomonadota bacterium | reverse complement strand
GGGCTACATGGGCCTGCTCGAGGCGGACTACGAATGGGTGACGCGCAAGGTGATGGACATCGCCGAACGTCATGCCGGCGGGCGCGTGGTGTCCTGCCTGGAGGGCGGGTACGAGCTTCACGCGCTGGCACGCAGCGTCGGGGCACACGTCAGGGTCCTGATCGGGGCCGGCGGCTGAGCCGGTCCCGAATGATCCCAGGTGCATTCAACACATCTTCCGTTTGCTTCCTTGCCCGGTCCAGGGCGGGAGCCGGTCTGGCGCGGCGCATGCCTGCCCGGACGCATCACTCGCTGGAGCTGTAGATGGACAAACACTATCTGACCCCGCTGTTCGCTCCGGACTCGATCGTCGTCTTCGCCGGCGACCCGCAAAATCCCGCGAGCCAGCTCCCGCACGCGAAGCTGATCGTCGAGCAGCTGAGCAACGGCGACTTCAAGGGCCCGGTGACCTTCCTCGACATCGGCATGCGCGGCTCGCTCTCCGAGCTGGCGCAGTCCGGTGCCGATCTCGCGATCATCGCGCTGCCCAATGATCAGATCAAGGCGGCACTGGAAGTGGCCGCGCGCATCCAGTGCAAGACCGCGCTGATACTTTCGGCCGGCGTTTCCAGCACGCTGGCCTCCGAACTGCAGGCCATTGCCCGCCGTCATGAGATCCACCTGCTCGGCCCCAACAGTTCGGGCTTTCAGACACCGCGCCTCGGACTCAACGCCAGCAGCCTCGGCCCGCTTGCCAAGCAAGGGACGCTCGGGCTGATCTCGCAATCCGGCGCGCTGACCACGGCCATCCTCGACTGGGCAGTGAAGAACGACGTCGGTTTCTCGGGCGTCATCTCGCTCGGGCGCGACAGCGCGCTCTATACCTCGCATGCGCTCGAGTACTTCGCGGCCGACCGCGCCACGCAAAGCATCCTGGTCTACCTTGAAGGCATCCACGACGCGCGCCGTTTCATGAGCGCGATGCGCAACGCAGCCAATATCAAGCCGGTCATCGTGCTCAAGGCCGGACGCAAGCCGGCCGGCAGCAGCGCGGCGCTGACCCACTCCGGCGCCATGGTCGGCAGCGACGACGTATTCGACGCCGCCCTGCAGCGCGCCGGCGCCGTGCGCGTGCGCTCCTTCACGCAACTGTTCTCCGCCGCCAAATGCCTGGCCTCGCGCTATATCCCGGTCGGCAAACGCCTGGCCGTCGTGACCAACGGCGGCGGCCCCGGCGTGTTGGCTGCGGACTGGGCCAACGAGATCGGACTCGAACTGGCCACGCTGCCGGAAGAAGACGCCGCAAAGCTGCGCGCGCTCATCTCGCCGCTTGCGCACCTCGGCACGCTGCTGGATCTGGGCGAGGAAGCCGACGCCAGCCACTATCGCGCCGCCGTGAGCGCCTGCGCGCACAGCAATGCGGTGGACGGCGTGCTGGTGATCCAGTCGCCCAAGCCGTACCTGGACACCGAAGCCATCGCACGCACGCTGGCCGAGCTTCAGCCGCTCGGCAAGCCGCTGATCACCTGCTGGATGGGCGATGAACGCGCGACCGAGCCGCGCAAGATCCTCGCGCGCGCCTCCATTCCCACCTTCCGCACGCCGGAAGCGGCGGTCGACGCCTTCAACAACATCGCCTCCTTCCACCGGAACCAGCAGTTGCTGTACCAGATCCCACCGCCGATGTCGCCGCTGGCCAAGCCCGATGTCGAAGGTGCGCGCATCCTGATCGAAAGCGTGCTGGCCGAGCGCCGCAAGACGCTGACCGAGATGGAATCCAAGGCCCTGCTGTCGGCCTTCCACATTCCGGTCACCAAGACCATTCTCACGCGCTCGCCCAGCGAAGCCATCCTCGTGGCCAACCAGCTCGGCTACCCGGTGGCGCTGAAGATCGACTCGCCCGACATCACGCACAAGTCCGATGTGGGCGGCGTAGCGCTGAACCTGCAGAACGCCGCCGCCGTGCGCGACACCTGGAATGAGATGAAAGAGCGCGTGGCACGCGCAGCTCCGGACGCGAGAATCAATGGCGTGACGATCCAGAACATGTCCGGCAAGCCGCAGGGGCGTGAACTGTTCATCGGCGTCTCCACCGACGAACCGTTCGGCCCGGTGATTTCCTTCGGCGCGGGTGGCACCATGGTCGAGCTGATCGGCGACCGCGCCATCGAACTGCCGCCGCTGAACCAGTTTCTCGCGCAGCGCCTGATCGAACGCGCGCGCGCCGCGGAAACCCTCGGTCCCTGGCATGGCGCGCCGGCGGCGGACCGCACCGCGCTCGAACACATCCTGCTGCGGGTCTCGGAAATGGTGTGCGCGCTGCCGCAGTTGCGCGCGATGGACATCAATCCGGTCGTCGTCGACGCCGCCGGCGCGCTGGCAGTGGACGCCCGCATCGTCGTCGACCAGGCGCCCGGCACCCCGGACAGCTATCCGCACCTGGCCATCCTGCCCTACCCTTCCGACTTCGAACAGGAATGGCCGATGCGCGGCGGCGGCAAGTACACGGTGCGCGCCATTCATCCGGACGACGCCGAGATGCTGCAGGATTTCGTGCGTCGCATGTCGCCGGAGAGCCGCTACTTCCGCTTCGTCTCGACCATGCGCGAGCTGTCACTGAAGATGCTTGCCCGCTTCACGCTGATCGACTACGACCGTGAAATGGCGCTGGTGGCCGTGCATTGCGAACGCGTGCGCGAAGCCGACGGCAGCATGCGCGACGTCGAGCGCGTGATCGCCGTCTCGCGCTACGTGACGAATCCGGATTCGGAGTCCTGCGAGTTCTCGCTTGCTGTCTCGGACGAGTTCAATGGCCAGGGCATCGGCTCGCGCATGATGCTCTCCATCATGGAATTCGCGCGGCGCAAGGGACTGGAACGCATCGAAGGTCTGGTGCTGACCAACAACGAACCGATGCTCAAGCTCATGCGCAGTCTGGACTTCGAGATTCGCCGCTACGCGGATGATCCGGACTTCCGCTTGTGCGTGCGGCAGCTGTAGCGCCTAAAGCCGCGCCCGACAAGCGCGCTTCGTTCCGTGCCATTGTCTTCCCTGCCATGCAGGCGGCAATGCGCACCGCGCTGCATCGCCGCTCGCTTCTGATCGATTGAAGGGCGGCGGCGACCGCGTGTAAAGTCTGCGCGCCGCCGCTCAATCCGCGTACATCTCCCCCAGGCCGCGTCGCCCCGCACGCATCATGGCCGCCTGTTCGAGTTCAAAGTCGGACGCGCAATCGCTGTTGCAGAACTTGTGCCTGGGCGGCAACGGTTCCTCGCAGAACCAGCACGAACCCTTGGGCGGCAAGGTCGGCTGGCGCCGGCACGCCTCGATGGCGGCCATGCGGTTCAGTTCGATGGATTCTGCGGCGAGGTCGGCTTCATCGCTCATGATCTGTCTCCATGTGTCTGCAGATTGCGGCAGGATAGCCAGCGACCGTTGCCATTGCCTATCGGAAGACGCCGCGTTGGCGTGTAGGAAAACGCCGCTGCACGAACGCGGTTTAAGCCAGATCAGACTCTGCGGGT
>JAEZHR010000037.1 GCA_023416415.1 Pseudomonadota bacterium | reverse complement strand
GCCTGGGAAGGCGCAGGAAGGACGCATTTGCAGCGAATGCGTCACCGCCGCCCCTTCCCTGATCCTCCCCCTGAACGGGGGAGGGGACCAGTCACCAGAAGATTAAGGAAATTCCCATGTCCAATTTCATCGTCAAGAAAGTCGCCGTCCTCGGCGCGGGCGTGATGGGCGCGCAAATCGCCGCTCACTGCGTGAATGCGAAGGTACCCGTCATTCTGTTCGACCTGCCGGCCAAGGAAGGCCCGAAGAACGGCATCGTGCTGCGCGCGATCGAGAATCTGAAGAAGCTCAATCCGGCCCCGCTGGGCAACAAGGACGACGCTGCACTGATCCAGGTTGCGAACTACGAAGACAACCTCGAACTGCTCAAGGGCTGCGACCTGATCATCGAAGCTATCGCCGAGCGCATGGACTGGAAGCACGATCTGTACAAGAAGGTCGCTCCCTTCATCGGCGCGAACACGATCTTTGCCTCCAACACTTCCGGCCTGTCGATCACGGCCTTGTCCGAAGGTTTCGAGGCCGACCTGAAGGCGCGCTTCTGCGGCGTGCACTTCTTCAACCCGCCGCGCTACATGCACCTGGTCGAACTGATCCCGACGGTTTCCACCCGCCCCGAGATCCTCGACCAGCTCGAAGGCTTCCTGACCACCACGCTCGGCAAGGGCGTCGTGCGCGCCAAGGACACGCCGAACTTCATCGCCAACCGCGTCGGCATCTTCGGCATGCTGGCTACCATTCATGAAGCCGAGAAGTTCGGTCTCTCCTTCGACGTGGTCGATGATCTGACCGGCGCCAAGCTCGGTCGTGCAAAGTCCGGTACCTTCCGTACCGCAGACGTGGTCGGCCTGGATACGATGGGCCACGTGATCAAGACCATGCAGGACAACCTGGCAGACGACCCGTTCTTCGGCGTCTACAAGACTCCGGAGGTGTTGACCAAGCTGATCGGTGCCGGCGCGCTAGGCCAGAAGTCCGGCGGCGGCTTCTACAAGAAGGTCGGCAAGGACATCCTGCGCTATGACCCGGCCAAGGGCGACTACGTACCTTCCGGCGCCAAGGCCGACGATCTGGTCTCGCGTATCCTGAAGGAAAAGGACCCGGCCAAGCGCATCAAGGCCCTGCACGATTCGACCAACCCGCAGGCGCAGTTCCTGTGGGCTATTTTCCGCGATGCCTTCCACTACATCGCCGTGCATCTGGAGTCGATTGCCGACAATGCACGCGACATCGATTTTGCGCTGCGCTGGGGCTTCGGCTGGAAGACCGGCCCATTCGAGAACTGGCAGGCGGCCGGCTGGCAGCAGGTTGCGCAGTGGGTCAAGGAAGACATCGAATCCGGCAAGGCGCTGTGCGACGTACCGCTGCCCGCCTGGGTTTTTGACGGCCCGGTTGCTCAACATGCCGGCGTGCATACCGCCGACGGTTCCTGGTCGCCGGCGAAAAAGACCTTCGTGCCGCGTTCCGACCTCCCGGTCTATCAGCGCCAGGTCTTCCGTGCACCGCTGATCGGCGAGAGCACGGTCGACGCCAGCAAGGCCGGCACAACCGTGTTCGAAGACGAATCGGTGCGCATCTGGCACCAGAACGACGACGTGCTGATTCTGTCGCTGAAGACCAAGATGCACGTGATCGGCCAAGGGGTGATCAACGGCCTGAACAAGGCCATCGCCGAAGCCGAGCAGAACTACAAGGGCCTGGTGATCTGGGGCACGGATGCGGCCGAAGGCGGCGCCTTCTCGGCTGGCGCGGACCTGCAGTCCATGCTGCCGGTGTTCATGTCCGGCGGTGTAAAGGCGATCGAGCCGGAAGTCGCCCGCCTGCAGCAGGCGCATCAGGCGATGAAGTATGCGAACGTGCCGATCGTCGCGGCGGTGGCCGGACTGGCGCTGGGCGGTGGCTGCGAACTGCTGATGCACGCTTCGAAGCGTGTGGCCGCGCTCGAGTCCTACATCGGTCTCGTCGAAGTCGGCGTGGGCCTGATTCCGGCCGGCGGCGGCCTGAAGGAGGCGGCGTTGCGCGCGGCGGCCGATGCCAAGGGCGCGGACCTCTTGCAGTTCCTGAAGAACTACTTCATGAATGCAGCGACCGCGAACGTCGCCAAGTCCGCGCTGGACGCGAAGAAGATGGGCTACCTGGCGCAGGACGACGTGATCGTCTTCAACCCCTACGAGCTGCTGTACGTGGCCAAGGTGGAAGCGCGCGCGATGTTCGATGCCGGTTACCGTCCGAATCTGCCCAAGCTCGTACCTGTTGCCGGCCGCACCGGCATCGCCACGATCAAGGCGCAGCTGGTCAACATGCGTGACGGCGGTTTCATCTCCGCGCACGACTTCAAGCTGGGTTCGATGATCGCGGAAGTGGTCTGCGGCAGCGATGTCGAGCCGGGCAGCCTGGTGTCCGAGCAGTGGCTGCTGGACCTCGAACGCAAGGGGTTCATGGAGCTGCTCAACAATCCGAAGACGCAGGAACGCATCATGGGCATGATGCAGACCGGCAAACCGGTGCGGAACTGAGCGGCAGCCGAACGAACAGGAGATTCTGAAATGAGCAAACAACTGCAAGAAGCATACGTCGTCGCCGCCTCCCGCACCCCGATCGGCAAGGCGCCGCGTGGTATGTTCAAGAACGTGCGTCCGGACGATTTGCTGGTGCGTGCCATCCAGGCCGCCGTGGCCCAGGTGCCGAATCTCGATCCGAAGCTGATCGAGGACGCCATCATCGGCTGTTCCTTCCCGGAAGCCGAGCAGGGCCTGAACATGGCCCGCATGGCCGTGTTGCTGGCCGGTCTGCCGAATACGGTGGGCGGCGTGACCGTCAACCGCTACTGCGCCTCGGGCATCACGGCTGTCGCCATGGCGGCCGATCGCATCCGTGTCGGGCAGGCCGACGTGATGATCGCCGGTGGCGCCGAGTCGATGTCGATGGTGCCGATGATGGGTCACAAGCCGGCCATGAACATGAACATCTTCAAGGACGAGAACATCGGCATGGCCTACGGCATGGGCCTGACCGCCGAGAAGGTCGCCGCGCAGTGGAAGGTGTCGCGCGAAGACCAGGACCAGTTCGCGCTGGAATCGCACCAGAAGGCGATCAAGGCCCAGCAGGACGGTTCGCGCGAAGGCGAGATCTGCCCGGTGGAGATCGTCGAGCGCTTCCCGAACCTGGAAACCGGCGAGATCGAGATCAAGACCCGCACCGTGACCCAGGACGAAGGTGCACGTGCCGACACCAGCCTGGAAGTTCTGGCGAAGCTCAAGCCGGTGTTCGCCGCCAAGGGCAGCGTCACCGCCGGCAACAGCTCGCAGACCTCGGATGGCGCCGGTGCGC
>JAEZHR010000027.1 GCA_023416415.1 Pseudomonadota bacterium | reverse complement strand
GTACAAGGCTGGCGGCGCACGTCTGGCGGTGGAGCCGAACATCCCGGTGGTGCCGATCGCGATGAATTCCGGCGAATGCTGGCCGCGCAACGCCTTCCTCAAGAAGCCGGGCTTGATCACGGTGTCGATCGGCAAGCCGATTGCGCCGGACGGCATGACACCGCTCGAACTGATTGCCAAGGTCGAGAATTGGATAGAATCCGAGATGCGGGTGATCTCCTCGCCTGGCATCTACACGAAAGAGCGAACCGCGCATGCCGTCCAAGCCGCTACGCCAGACTCCGCCTGACCCCCGGCAGCTTTCCCTGCAATTCGACACCATCGCTTCCGCAGCGCCAGTTGCACCTGCTGCGGCAACGCAGCCTGACCCCGCGGTTTTCCCGCCACCGGCAACGCAACCTGCGCATGCGATGCGCCGCATCCGGCTGCGCGAACACGCCCTCGAATACCGCCTGCTGCGCTCGAAGCGCCGCTCGATCGGCTTCCTGGTCGATGACGACGGCCTGCGCATCACCGCACCGCGCTGGGTGACGATTGCCGAGATCGAGGCTGCAATCCTCGAAAAGGAGCGCTGGATACTCTCCAAGCTGGCCGCGCGCCGCGAAAGCCTGGCGCGCCGCCTGCAGCCGCACATGCAATGGCGCGATGGCGCCACGCTGCCCTATCTCGGGGAAGAACTGGTGCTGCGCGTGCGAACGGCGCAGGCGGCTGCCGTGGCATACGATGAGGTCGCGCGCGAGCTGACCGTCAACCTGCCGCCAGAGGCCGGAATACAGCAGCTGAAGGACCGCGTGCAAGCCTGGCTGCAGCAGCAAGCCAGGCGCATCTTCGCAGAACGACTGCCGCTGTATGCGCAAAAACTCGGGGTCAGTTACAGCGCCTTCGCACTTTCATCGGCCTCGACCCAGTGGGGCTCCTGCACGGCGCAGGGCCGCATCCGCCTGAACTGGAGACTGATCCATTTCAGCCTGCCGGTCATCGACTATGTGGTCGCACACGAACTTTCCCATCTGCGCGAGATGAATCACAGCCCGCGCTTTTGGGCCACCGTACAATCGATCTTCCCCGGTTTCGAAGAAGCCCGACGCGCGCTGCGCGAGCGGGGACCGGACACCCTTCCCGTTTTCTGAGGACAACATCATGCGCATCCTGCACACGATGCTGCGCGTCGGCGACCTGCAGCGTTCCATCGATTTCTACACCAAGGTACTCGGCATGAAACTGCTGCGCACGACCGATCGCCCCGAGCAGAAGTACAGCCTGGCCTTCCTCGGTTACGCGAGCAATCCCGAGCAGGCGGAGATCGAGCTGACCTACAACTATGGCGTGGATTCCTACGAGCTCGGGACCGCCTACGGGCACATCGCCATCGGCGTGGACGATGCCTACGCGATGTGTGAACGGGTCAAGGCCCAAGGCGGAAACGTCACGCGCGAAGCAGGTCCTGTGAAAGGCGGCTCGACCGTGATCGCCTTTGTGCAGGACCCGGATGGCTACAAGATCGAACTGATCCAGCGCGAAGACGCCTGAACCCGTCAGCAGATTTCAGGCCAGCCGGTTCGCGAGCGCGACAAAGCTTTCGACCGGCACCGTTTCCGGCCGTGCCTGCGGGTCGATGCCGGTATCGATCAGATCCTGCTCGGAAAACATCCCGGCCAGGCAATTGCGGATGACCTTGCGTCGTTGCGAGAAGGCCTTGGCCACCACCAGTTCCAGCCTGCCGGCGTCGCAGGGCAAGGGCTGCGCCAGCGGAATCATGCGCACGATGGCCGAATCGACCTGCGGCGGCGGGTCAAAAGCCGTCGGCGGCACGACGAACAGCAGTTCCATGTAGTAGCGCCACTGCAGCATCACCGACAGCCGCCCGTAGGTCTTGCTGCCCGGCGCGGCCACCATGCGCTCCACCACTTCCTTCTGCAGCATGAAATGCTGGTCCTCGACATGGGAAGCAATCTGCGCGAGATGGAAGAGCAACGGACTGGAGATGTTGTAGGGCAGATTGCCCACCACGCGCAGCTTTCTCCCCTGCGGCACCGGAATCGTGCCGAAGTCGAACTGCAGCGCATCACCTTCATGCACGACCAGACGTGCGGGATCGAACTGCCGCTTCAGGCGCGCCACCAGATCGCGGTCAAGTTCGACCACGTGCAAGCGCTCCAGCGATTCAAGCAGGAGGCGTGTCATCGCGGCCAAGCCAGGGCCGATCTCGACCATCGTGTCGTCCGCTCGCGGATCAATGGCACGGATGATGTCGTGCAGGACAGCGTCGTCGGTCAGGAAGTTCTGACCAAAGCGTTTGCGGGGAATGTGTTTCATGCTGACGCCTTCATCGCCGCAGCCATGCGCGCGGCCTGGCGAATCGCCGCCACCATGCTGCCGGCATCGGCGTGGCCGACGCCCTTTGCCGCCAGATCAAGCGCAGTACCGTGATCGACGGACGTACGGACCAGCGGCAGTCCGAGCGTGATGTTGACGCCATGCCCGAAACTGGCGTGCTTGAGTACCGGCAAGCCCTGGTCGTGGTACATCGCGAGCACGCAGTCGGCCTGCTCCAGGTATTTCGGCTGGAACAGCGTATCGGCCGGGTAGGGCCCCGTCACGTCGATCCCACGCGCTCGTGCCTCATGAAGTGCGGGTGAAATCACGTCGATTTCCTCGCGCCCAAGATAACCTCCCTCCCCCGCATGCGGGTTCAGTCCGGTGGCAAGGATGCGTGGGCGGGCAATGCCGAACTTGCTGCGCAGGTCGGCATCGATGATTTCCAGCGTGCGCAACAGGCCTTGGAAGGTGATCGCGGCCGGAACGTCCTTGAGCGCAAGATGAGTGGTCGCCAGTGCCACGCGCAGCATCGGATCGCCGCCGGCAAGCATCATCACGACCTGATCGGCTTCGGTCTGCTGGGCGAAGTACTCGGTGTGGCCGGTAAACGGAATGCCGGCATCGTTGATCGTGCTTTTCTGCAGCGGCGCAGTCACGATGGCTTCAAAATCGCCGCGTCGCGTTCCCGCTATGGCCACATCCAGCGTCTGCAGAACGGCCTTCCCGTTGCGCGCGTCGAGGCGCCCGGGCACGACCGGTTCGACCGCGGGACAATCGACCGCCAACAGGATGTCCGGCGACACATGGGGCAGTCCCGAATTTTCAAGCGCCTGCGTGGAAATGGCGGACAACCGAAGCGCAGGATCGATGTCGGCTGCCAGCGACGCCAGCCAGGCGGCGTCGCCGATCAGTACGCATTGCACTTCGTCGCGCAAGGCCCATGCGGCCTGCAGCGATATCTCCGGGCCGATGCCAGCGGGTTCCCCGCAGGTCAAGGCGATGATTGGATGCATTGCGGACTTCAGAGACGGGTGTCTTCGAGGCGATACTCGACGTAGGTGCGATCACGCAGCTGGCGCAGCCAGTCCTGGGCCGCCTCTTCCGCTTTGCGCTCCCGGATGATCTGGCGCACCGCGTGGCGCTTGCGGTCGTCAGACACGTCATCCTGCTTGCGCTCGAGTACCTGGATCAGGTGAAAGCCGAACGGGGTCTCGACCGGCTCGCTGATCTCGCCCGGTTTCAGCTCGTTCATGGCGCGCTCGAACTCGGGCACGGTATCCCCAGGGTAGACCCAGCCGATATCGCCGCCGCGCGATGCGGAAAGATCGTTCGAGAAGCTGCGTGCCAGGTCCTCGAAGGTAGCGGCCTTGTTGTCGAGTCGCTGCTTGATCTCGGTCAGCTTGCGGCGCGCCTCGCCGGCAGTGACGATCTGATTGACCTTGATCAGGATGTGGCGCACGCGGGTTTGCTGCACCGAGGCCGTGGCCAGCGAATCCGAGCGCGCATTGCGCTTGGCGTTGAGCTTGAGGATGTGAAAGCCGTTGGCGCTGCGCAGCAG
>JAEZHR010000403.1 GCA_023416415.1 Pseudomonadota bacterium | reverse complement strand
AAGTACATCTCCGTGCCGGAAGATTACTTGCTGGGTCGCGTCCTGGCGACCAACGTGGTCGACAGTGATACTGGCGAAGTGATTGCCAACGCGAACGACGAGCTGACCGAGGAACTGCTGAGCCGCTTGCGCGAAGCCGGCGTGACCGACATCCGAACGCTGTACACCAACGACCTCGACCAGGGCGCCTATATTTCGCAGACTTTGCGCACCGACGACACTGCCGACCAGATGGCAGCGCGCGTGGCGATCTATCGCATGATGCGCCCGGGCGAGCCGCCGACCGAGGATTCGGTCGAGGCGCTGTTCAATGGCCTGTTCTACAGCGAAGAGCGTTACGACCTGTCGGCTGTGGGGCGCATGAAGTTCAACCGCCGCATCGGTCGCGACGAGCTGACCGGCGCAATGACTCTGTCGAACGAGGACATCCTCGCGGTCATCAAGATTCTGGTCGAACTGCGCAATGGGCGCGGTGAAGTCGACGACATCGACCACCTCGGCAACCGGCGCGTGCGTTGCGTCGGTGAACTGGCCGAGAACCAGTTCCGCGCGGGCTTGGTGCGCGTCGAGCGCGCTGTCAAGGAGCGACTCGGCCAGGCCGAAGCGGACAACCTGATGCCGCACGACCTGATCAATTCCAAGCCGATCTCGGCTGCGATTCGCGAATTCTTTGGCTCCTCGCAGCTGTCGCAGTTCATGGATCAGACCAACCCGCTGTCGGAGATCACGCACAAGCGTCGCGTCTCCGCACTCGGTCCGGGCGGTCTGACCCGCGAACGTGCAGGCTTCGAAGTGCGCGACGTGCATCCGACCCATTACGGACGGGTTTGCCCGATCGAAACACCGGAAGGTCCGAACATTGGTCTGATCAACTCGCTGGCACTGTATGCGCGCCTGAACGAATACGGATTCCTCGAAACGCCGTATCGCAAGGTCGAGAACGGCAAGGTCACCAACCAGATCGACTATTTGTCTGCAATCGAAGAAGGGCGCTATGTGATTGCCCAGGCGAATGCAACCATCAACGACGAAGGCATGCTGTCGGACGAACTGGTTTCGGCACGCGAGGCGGGCGAAACCATTCTGGTCTCTCCCGAGCGCGTGCAGTACATGGACGTGGCTCCAGGCCAGGTCGTGTCGGTTGCAGCCTCCCTGATTCCGTTCCTCGAACACGATGACGCGAACCGTGCACTGATGGGCGCCAACATGCAGCGTCAGGCTGTGCCCTGCCTGCGTCCGGAAAAGGCGTTCGTCGGCACCGGCATCGAGCGCACTGTCGCGGTTGACTCCGGCACCACCGTGCAGGCTCTGCGTGGCGGCGTGGTCGACTATGTCGATGCCGGCCGTATCGTGATTCGCGTCAACGACGAAGAAGCGGCGGCAGGCGAAGTCGGCGTGGACATCTACAACCTGATCAAGTACACCCGCTCCAACCAGAACACCAACATCAACCAGCGCCCGATCGTGAAAGTCGGCGACCGGGTTGCCAAGCACGACGTCATCGCGGACGGCGCTTCGACCGACCTCGGTGAACTCGCGCTGGGGCAGAACATGCTGGTCGCGTTCATGCCATGGAACGGCTACAACTTCGAAGACTCGATCCTGATTTCGGAGAAGGTGGTTGCAGACGACCGTTACACCTCGATCCACATCGAGGAGCTGTCGGTTGTCGCGCGCGACACCAAGCTGGGTGCAGAAGAAATCACCCGTGATATCTCGAACCTGGCTGAAAACCAGCTGGCACGTCTGGATGAGTCGGGCATCGTCTACATCGGTGCAGAAGTCGAAGCCGGCGACGTACTGGTCGGCAAGGTGACCCCGAAGGGTGAAACCCAGCTGACGCCGGAAGAGAAGCTGTTGCGCGCGATCTTCGGCGAAAAGGCGTCCGACGTGAAGGACACTTCGTTGCGTGTTCCTTCGGGCATGGTTGGCACGGTCATCGACGTGCAGGTATTCACGCGCGAAGGCATCCAGCGCGACAAGCGTGCGCAACAGATCATCGACGACGAACTTAAGCGCTACCGCCTGGATTTGAACGATCAGCTGCGTATCGTGGAAGGCGATGCTTTCCAGCGTCTCGAGAAGATGTTGATCGGCAAGGTTGTCAACGGTGGTCCGAAGCGCCTGGCAAAGGGTTCGGCCATTACGAAGGAGTACCTCGACGACCTCGACAAGTACCATTGGTTTGACATCCGGCCGGCTGACGGCGACGTTGCCGCTGCACTGGAAGCCATCAAAGAATCGATCGCCGAGAAGCGCCACCAGTTTGATCTGGCCTTCGAAGAGAAGCGCAAGAAGCTGACGCAGGGCGATGAACTGCCGCCGGGCGTGCAAAAAATGGTCAAGGTCTACCTGGCCGTCAAGCGTCGTCTGCAGCCGGGCGACAAGATGGCCGGACGTCACGGTAACAAGGGCGTGGTTTCGAAGATCGTGCCCGTGGAAGACATGCCGTACATGGCCGATGGTACGCCGGCAGACGTCGTGCTCAACCCGCTCGGCGTGCCGTCGCGGATGAACGTCGGTCAGGTGCTCGAAGTGCACCTGGGCTGGGCATCCAAGGGACTGGGGCTGCGCATCGGCGAAATGCTGAAGGCGCATGCGAAAGCGCAGGAGTTGCGCGCTTTCCTCGGCAAGATCTACAACGAGTCCGGCCGCAGCGAAGATCTGGACAGCCTGTCGGATGAGGAGATCCTTGCGCTGGCGAGCAATCTGAAGAACGGCGTGCCGTTTGCAACCCCGGTGTTTGACGGTGCCCACGAGGAAGAAATCCGCCGCATGCTGGATCTGGCCTACCCTGACGAAATTGCAAAGCAGCTCGGGATGACGGCGTCGAAGAACCAGGTCACGATGTACGACGGCCGCACCGGCGAAGCCTTCGAGCGTACGGTCACGGTCGGTTACATGCACATGCTCAAGCTGCACCACCTGGTGGACGACAAGATGCATGCACGCTCCACCGGCCCGTACTCGCTCGTTACCCAGCAACCGCTGGGCGGCAAGGCGCAGTTCGGCGGCCAGCGTTTCGGCGAGATGGAAGTCTGGGCACTGGAAGCCTATGGCGCGTCCTACGTGCTGCAGGAAATGCTCACGGTCAAGTCGGACGACGTTACCGGCCGTACGAAGGTCTACGAGAACCTGGTCAAGGGCGATCACGTGATCGATGCCGGCATGCCGGAATCTTTCAACGTGCTCGTGAAGGAAATCCGCTCGCTGGGTATCGATATCGACCTGGAACGAGAGTAATCGGGCAATCCCTGCCGGCGGAAGAGCGATCGACCGCCGGCATCGAGATACCGAAGCAAGAGATATTTTGATTCACGCCACTCTGGAGTGATAGATGAAAGCACTGCTCGATCTATTCAAGCAAGTTCAACAAAGCGAACAATTCGACGCGATCAAGATCGGTCTGGCGTCGCCCGAGAAGATTCGTTCTTGGTCCTACGGTGAAGTCAAGAAGCCGGAAACCATCAATTACCGTACCTTCAAGCCTGAGCGTGACGGCCTGTTTTGCGCCAAGATCTTCGGGCCGATCAAGGATTACGAGTGCCTGTGCGGCAAGTACAAGCGCCTGAAGCACCGTGGCGTGATCTGCGAAAAGTGCGGCGTCGAAGTGACGCTGGCCAAGGTGCGCCGCGAGCGCATGGGCCATATCGAGCTGGCCTCGCCGGTTGCGCACATTTGGTTCCTGAAGTCGCTGCCGAGTCGTCTGGGCATGGTGCTCGACATGACGCTGCGCGACATCGAACGCGTGCTGTACTTCGAAGCCTACGTCGTGACCGATCCGGGCATGACCCCGCTGAAGAAGTGCCAGATCATGTCGGAAGACGATTACGCCGCGAAGTACGAGGAATACGGTGACGACTTCACCGCCTTCATGGGCGCTGAAGGCGTGCGCGAACTGCTGCGCACGATCGATATCGACCGTGAAGTCGAGCAGCTGCGTCAGGAGCTGAAGGATTCCAAGTCCGAAGCCAAGATCAAGAAGTACGCCAAGCGCCTGAAGGTGCTCGAGGCCTTCCAGCGTTCGGGCATCAAGCCGGACTGGATGATCATGGAAGTGCTGCCGGTGCTGCCGCCGGAGTTGCGCCCGCTGGTGCCGCTGGATGGCGGCCGCTTCGCGACTTCCGATCTGAACGACCTGTACCGCCGCGTCATCAACCGCAACAACCGTCTGAAGCGATTGATGGAACTTCGTGCGCCTGAAATCATCACGCGCAACGAAAAGCGCATGCTGCAGGAAGCCGTCGACTCCCTGCTCGACAACGGTCGTCGCGGCAAGGCGATGACCGGTGCCAACAAGCGCCCGCTGAAGTCGCTGGCTGAAATGATAAGGGCAAGGGCGGCCGTTTCCGTCAGAACCTGCTCGGCAAGCGCGTCGACTACTCCGGACGTTCGGTCATCGTGGTCGGCCCGCAGCTCAAGCTGCACCAGTGCGGCCTGCCGAAGCTGATGGCGCTCGAGCTGTTCAAGCCCTTCATCTTCAACAAGCTGGAACTGATGGGCCTGGCCACGACCATCAAGGCTGCCAAGAAGCTGGTCGAGATTCAGGAGCCGGTGGTCTGGGACATTCTGGAAGAAGTCATCCGCGAACATCCGGTGATGCTCAACCGCGCGCCGACGCTGCACCGTCGCGGTATTCAGGCATTCGAACCGGTCCTGATCGAAGGCAAGGCCATCCAGCTGCACCCGCTGGTTTGCGCGGCGTTCAACGCCGACTTCGATGGCGACCAGATGGCAGTTCACGTACCGCTGTCGATCGAAGCACAAATGGAGGCACGCACGTTGATGCTGGCTTCCAACAACGTGCTGTTCCCGTCCAACGGCGAACCGTCGATCGTGCCGTCCCAGGA
>JAEZHR010000281.1 GCA_023416415.1 Pseudomonadota bacterium | reverse complement strand
TGCCTGGACAATGCATCGAGCTGCGATCGGGTCGCCGGACGTGCGGCGATACGGTAGCGCAGCTTCGCGTCCTGCTCGATCAACCCGCCGTCAAGCAGCAGCTTGAGCGCGACCTGCACGCGCACCGCAGGCATGTCCTCAAGTGCCGCGTCGATCTGGCGCGCACCGGCGCTTGCCTGCGTGGCGTGCAAGCGTTTCAAAGTCCGGTAGACGGCTGTCAGGTCCTTTATGTCGGGGTACCGGCGCGCCAGAAAGAACTGCTGTATCTGGCGATCCTTCGCCTGGTAGAGAAGGATGCATTGCGCATCCTCGCCATCGCGCCCGGCACGGCCGGATTCCTGGTAATAGGCCTGCAGGCTGCCAGGGATCTGGTAGTGAATGACGAAGCGGATATCCGGCTTGTCGATGCCCATGCCGAAGGCATTGGTGGCAACCATGATGCGCACCGCGCCGCTCATGAACAGGTCCTGATTGCGCTCCCGTACGTGGGGCGGCATCTGGCCGTGATAGAGCGTGACCTTGTGCCCTGCCTGCTGCAAAGCCTCATGCACTTCCTCGGCAGCCTTGACCGTTGCCGTATAAACGATGCCGCTGCCCTCCAGAGCATGCAGGCGCTCCTGCAGGCCGGCCAGCTTGGAGGTCTCGTCGGTGATCTGCACCACCTGATAGTGCAGGTTGGGGCGGTAGATGCCGGTGTTGATCACGCGCAGGGAAGGCAGGCCAAGCTGATGCTCGATGTCTCGAATCACTTCCGGCGTCGCGGTTGCGGTCAGAGCCAGCACGGTGGGGGTGCCGAGGGCAGCAATAACGGCCCCGAGCTGCAGGTAGGCGGGGCGAAAATCATGGCCCCATTGGGAGATGCAGTGGGCCTCGTCGACGACGAACAGGCTGACCTTGGTGCGCGCAAGCAGTTCGAGGAACTCGGGTCTGGAGGCGCGCTCGGGCGTTACGAAGATGAACTCGCTGCGGGCGCGGCGTATGCGTTCCAGTTCGGCTGTTTCCTCGCTGTCGTTGAGCGTACTGTTGAGTCCGGAGGCGGGCAGTCCGGCGTCTTCCAGTTTCTCGCTCTGGTCTTTCATCAAGGCGATCAGTGGCGAAACCACGACCGTGGCGCCGTCCAGTTCGAGCGCGGGTAACTGGTAGCACAACGACTTTCCTGCGCCGCTGGGCATGATCGCCAGGGTGTGCTGGCCGGCCAATACGCTTTCAATGACTTCGCGTTGTCCCTGGCGCAATTCGGACAGGTCGAAGTACTCGTGCAGCGATTGCGTTACAGCAGCATCCGTCGCGCGAGCGGACCGCGGGCGGGAAGAGGAGGAAGAGGTTTGCATGGATCGCGAAGGATGCAGCAAACGTGCCAGTGCGATGGCGATCTGCCTCCTGCGCCAAAAGATTGCGCGACCTCGCGATTCATGTACCGACTTCGAAAAGTCGACGTATAATGCGCAACCGATTGAAGTTTGAGCTAGTGGTGCAGTATTGCTGTCATTCCTTTCTTGCTTCAAAGGTAGGTGGGCGAAAGCTCAGATCAATGTTTTAAGGAAATGAAATGGCAACAGGTACTGTCAAGTGGTTCAACGATTCCAAGGGCTTCGGGTTCATTACTCCCGATGACGGCGGCGAAGACGTGTTCGCGCACTTCTCCGCAATTCAGTCCAACGGCTTCAAGTCGCTGAAGGAAAATCAGCGCGTGTCGTTCGAAGTGACGACCGGCCCGAAGGGCAAGCAGGCTTCCGCGATCCAGCCGCTGTAAGCGACTGAAGCAGAACATGAAAAGCCGCCCGGCGAAGAGCCGGGCGGCTTTTTTCATTTCCGCCCGGAGTTTTCGACTGAACGCCTATTGCCCGCCGGAGCGCGAACGGTCGTTCCAGTACTGCGGCTGCGCATAGGTACGCCGAAGAAAGTCGACGAAGAGACGAATGCGCAGCGGCAGATGGCGCCGCTGTGCGAACATCGCGTAGATGTCATTGCCGGGCGCTGCAAATTCGTCCAGCACAGTCACCAGCGTGCCCGCCTCGATGGCTGCGCCCACTTCCCACGTCGAACGCCAGGCCAGCCCCTTGCCGGCCAGCGCCCATTGGTGCAGCACGGCGCCATCATTGCATTCCATGTTGCCGCTCACCTTGAGCGTGACGTTTTTTCCGTTCTGGCGGAAGGTCCAGCCACGCTGACTGCCTTCGCTGGAAATGGTCAGGCAGTTGTGCCGGGCGAGGTCGTCCAGCGAGGTTGGCGTGCCGTGCCGGCGGATGTACTAAGGCGAGGCGACGACGACGCGACGGTTGTCGGCCAGCTTGACGCCGACCAGGTTGGAGTCGGTCAGCGCGGCGATGCGAATGGCGACATCCACGCCTTCGCCGATCAGGTCGACCACGCGGTCGTTCAGGTTCAGGCTGATCGTGACTCCCCGGTGTTCGGCGAGAAAGGATGGAATCAGTGGCGCCACGTGCTGACGACCGAAGCCGGCTGGTGCGGAGATCAGCAAGTGTCCTGTGGCGCGGGCGCTGCGCTCGGACACGGCGGCTTCGGCTTCGCTCAATTCCGCAAGAATGCGCTGGCAATCCTCGAGGAAAGTCAGTCCTTCGTCGGTCAGCGCGATCTTGCGTGTGGAACGCGTCAGCAGTTTGACGCCCAGCCTTTCCTCGAGCGCGGCGAGGCGGCGCCCGATCATGGCGGGGGCAATGCCTTCGGCGCGCGCAGCGGCAGTGAGGCTGCCGCGGGCGGCAACTTCAACGAACGAAGAGATCTGCTTGAAATGATCCACGAAAGAAGAGCAGTGATGAGCGGTAACTGAAGGCGAATCATACCCAGATTCAGGGCCTGCTTCGCTCTGACGCTTTGTCGCGGGGCACACGATACCTCGGCTGCCTCCAACTGCGTTTGGTAATGGAACCAAACGGCACCGCTCGGCCATATATGGGCGTGCAAACAGCACAGCGTATCAATTTCACCTTCAAGGAGAGAGAAATGAGTCCTGGAATAAACGGAGGCGTGGGCGGCGGGACGGCAGGTCCAGGCGGTGCCGGCGGAGGCTGCGGCGGCAGCGGCGGCAGTGGCGGTGGTGTCGACGGCCTCAACGGCCTCAACGGCGGCCCGACCAGTCCGGACGGCCTCGATCTGGCTGACCTGCTCGCGAAGATTTTGACGGATCCGAGCGAGATTTCCGGCGGTTGACGCTGCAGATTTATGTGGAAAGCGCCCGTACAAGTATTGGCGGGACGCTTTCCTTTTTCGGTGCTATGCAGCCGAACTTCAATGCGGCATGCGGGG
>JAEZHR010000280.1 GCA_023416415.1 Pseudomonadota bacterium | reverse complement strand
CCGGATCCAGTCAGGATTGCGCGAAATCAGCACCAGCACCAGGATGGTCGCCAGGTAAGGCAGCATCGACAGCAACTGCGAAGCGATCGCCACCCCGAGCGCCTGTGCATGGAAACTCAGGATGGTCACGCCGCCGAACAGATATGCACCGGCCAGCACCCGCACCGGTCGCCAGGTCGCGAAGGTGGTGAGCGCCAGCGCGATCCAGCCGCGTCCGGCCACCATGCCCTCGACCCAGAGCGGCGTGTAGACCAGCGAAAGATAAGCACCGGCCAGTCCGCAGCAGGCGCCTCCGAACAGCAACGCGCCGGTGCGGATCAGGCGCACGTTGTAGCCGAGTGCGTGTGCCGAATGCGGCGATTCGCCCACCGCGCGCAAGACCAGGCCCGCCCGGCTGCGATACAGGAACCAGACGATGGCCGCGCACAACAGCAACGAGAGGTAGACGGTCGGATGGTGGCGAAACAACGCCACGCCCACCACCGGCAGATCGGACAGCACGGGCAGCACGAACGTGCTGCTGGCCAGGCTGTGCCCGGAAAAATCGATGCCGATGTAGGCCGAGGCACCGCCGCCGAACAACGCCAGCGCCAGGCCGGTGGCGTACTGGTTGGTGCCGATCCAGACCGCGAACAAGGCAAACAGTGCGGCCAAAAGCATGCCGGCGCCCGCGCCGACCGCAAAGCCGAGCGCAACGCTGCCGCTGCTGACCGCCGTGGCGAAACCGGTGACGGCAGCCACCAGCATCATGCCTTCGGCGCCGAGATTGACGACGCCTGATTTCTCATTGATCAGGAGGCCGAGTGCCGCCAGCAACAAGGGCGTGCCGGCATTGATGGAGGCGGCGAGCAAGGGAGCGATGGCGATGGTTTCCATCATTTTCTCCAGACCGGTTTGTAATGAATCAGCACGTCGCAGGCCAGCAGTGCGAACAGCAGAATGCCCTGGAACACGCCGGTGATCGCATTCGGCATTCCCAGCCGCGTCTGCGACAGTTCGCCGCCGATGTAGAACAGAGCCATCACGAAGCTGGAAAACACCACGCCCACCGGATGCAGGCGCCCGACGAAGGCGACGATGATGGCGGCAAAGCCGTAGCCGGGCGAGACTGAAGGCGTGAGCTGCCCGATCGGCCCGATCACTTCGGCCACGCCGGCAACGCCGGCCAGCGCGCCGCAGGCGAGCATCGACGTCCACAGGGCGCGGCGCGAGGAAAAGCCGCCGTAGCGTGCAGCCAGCGGCGCCATGCCGCCCACCTGCAGACGGTAGCCGGCAAAACTGCGCGACAGGAAGACCCAGCCTGCGGCCGAGGCAAACAGGGCCAGGACGATGCCGAAATGCAGGCGATAGCCTTCGATCAGCTCCGGCAACAGGAAGCCGTCCGACAGCAGGCGCGACTGCGGGAAATTGAAGCCGTCGGGATCGCGCAGCGGGCCGTGCACCAGGTAGTTCAGCAGCAGCTGCGCGACATAAACCAGCATCAGCGAAACGAGAATTTCGTTGGCGTTGAAGCGGTCGCGCAGGAAGGCAACGATGGCCGCCCAGGCCATGCCGCCGATGGCACCGGCGACGAGAATGAGCGCAATGGCTGCCACGCCGCCCCCCTCGCCGTCACCCGGATCGAGCCACAGCGCGACCGCTCCGCCGGCAATGGCGCCGACCACCAGCTGCCCTTCGGCGCCGATATTGAAGATGTTGGCGCGAAAGCAGATCGCCAGCCCGACCGCGATCAGCAGCAGCGGCGCCACTTTCATGCCGACCTCGGTCCAGCCGCGCAGATCGCGCAGTGGTTCGAGATAGAACACGCGCAGGCCGGCGACCGGATCCTTGCCAAGCGCGGCGAACAGAACGGCACCGCACAAGGCGGTCAGCAGCACCGCCAAAATCGGCGACAGCCAACTCATCAGGACCGAAGGACTGGGCCGCTTTTCCAGCTCAAGCATGGATGGCCTCCTCGGCAGCTTCATGCCACAGCCCGCTCATCCACTGTCCGATCTGGTCCACCGTGGCATCGGCACGCGCAATCGACGGCGACACCCTGCCCTGGGCCATCACCACCAGCCGGTCCGAAATCTCGAACAGCTCATCGAGCTCCTCCGACACCACCAGCAGCGCGCAACCGGCGTCGCGCAGCGCGATCAGCTCCGCGCGGATCTGCGCCGCCGCGCCCACGTCCACACCCCAGGTCGGCTGGGCCACGATCAGCACCTTGGGGGCGCGCATGACCTCGCGCCCGACGATGTATTTCTGCAGATTGCCGCCCGACAGCGACCCAGCGGTGGCCTGCGGGCCTGCCGCCTTCACCTTGAAGCGATCGATGACCGCCGCCGCGAGCGCGTGGATGGCACGGAAGTTCACCAGCCCGTGACGCACCGTTTCATTGTCCTGGTGCGACAGCAGGATGTTGTGGGCCAGGGACAGATCCGGCACCGCGCCGCGGCCGAGCCGCTCTTCCGGCACGAAACCGAGCCCGAGCCGTCGCCGGCGCGCCGCGTTCATGCGCCCGATCGGCTGGTCCTGCATCCGGATCGCCTCTGCCGGCGCGCGCGTGTCCTCGCCGGAAAGCACCGCCAGCAGCTCCTGCTGGCCGTTTCCCGACACGCCGGCCACGCCGAGGATTTCGCCGGCATGCAGATCGAGGCTGACGTCCGACAGTGCAGTGCCGAAGGGATGACTCTTCGGCAACGACAGGCTGCGTACCGACAGCACGCATTCGCCGCGCGCATGCGCCTGCACCTTCACGACCGGCGGCGTGGCGCCGATCATCATGCGCGACAGGCTGGCCGTCGTCTCCTGCGTCGGATCGCATACGCCGGTCACCTTGCCGGCGCGCATCACCGTGCAGCTGTGGCAGAGCGCACGGATTTCGTCGAGCTTGTGGCTGATGTAAAGGATGCTGCACCCTTCCGCGGCAAGCTGGCGCAGGGTGGCGAACAGTTTCTCGACCGCCTGCGGGGTCAGCACCGAGGTCGGCTCATCAAGGATCAGCAGCTGCGGCCGGGCCAGCAGCGCCCGCACGATCTCCACCCGCTGGCGTTCGCCGACCGACAGCGTATGCACATGCCGCTGCGCCTCCAGGGCGAAGCCGTACTGCTGCGCCGTGCTCTCGATCTGGCGCCCCAGCGCGTGCAGATCGGTGCCGGCAGGCAGGCCAAGTGCGATGTTCTCGGCCACGGTCAAGGTGTCGAACAGCGAGAAGTGCTGGAATACCATGGCAATGCCGAGCTGGCGTGCCGCTGCCGGGTTGGCGATGTGCACTTCCTTGCCGTTCCAGATGACCTGTCCGGCATCCGGCCTGACCGCGCCGTAGATGATCTTCATCAGCGTCGACTTGCCGGCGCCGTTCTCGCCCAGGATCGCGTGGATCTCGCCGGGACGCACGTCGAGGTTGAT
The DNA here is from genome assembly GCA_023416415.1 of Pseudomonadota bacterium. Classification (GTDB taxonomy): domain Bacteria; phylum Pseudomonadota; class Gammaproteobacteria; order Burkholderiales; family Burkholderiaceae_D; genus Noviherbaspirillum. Next base: position 1,642 of record JAEZHR010000280.1, on the reverse strand, counting down.
GCCGGCATTGGCAACCACGGACGGATAGGTCTTGGTGATGTTGCGTAGACTCAGGCGCGTGTTCATGTCTTGTCGTCCAGGCATCAAGCGCGATGGTGCCGGTTCCATCCGGTTTGTTACCTGAAGTCACAGAAATGCAAAGGATGGCAATATACCGGCTGAGATATGGCCCGTATAGGGGGAAGGCCATAATTGCCACTCCATGCGCCGTCTGCGCGGCGGGTACGCATCGTTCGTAGCGCCGTGCAGTTCATCGCTTTCAACCACGGAGTCAGCCAGATGCAATTTCTGGAACGGCAGTTCAAGCTGAAAGAGCACGGCACCGACGTGCGCACCGAGATCCTTGCCGGTGTGACCACTTTCCTGACGATGGCCTATATCGTCTTCGTCAACCCCTCCATCCTTGCCGATGCCGGCATGCCCAAGGATGCGGTGTTCGTCGCCACCTGCCTGATTGCCGCCCTCGGCTCGCTCATCATGGGCCTGCTGGCCAACTACCCGATCGCCATCGCCCCCGGCATGGGCCTGAACGCCTACTTCGCCTACACCGTCGTGCTCGGCCTCGGCTACACCTGGCAGGCTGCGCTGGGCGCGGTGTTCCTGTCCGGCGTGCTGTTCCTGATCGTGAGCGTGCTGCGGGTGCGCGAATGGATCATCAACGGCATTCCGACCTCGATGCGCCTGGGCATCGTGGCCGGCATCGGCCTGTTCCTGGCCATCATCTCGCTGAAAAATGCCGGCATCGTTGCCGCCAACCCGGCCACGATGGTGACCCTGGGCGACCTGCACCAGCCGGCGCCGCTGCTGGCAGCGCTCGGCTTTCTGGTCATTGTCGCGCTCGACTGCCTGCGCGTGAAAGGCGCGATCCTGATCGGCATCGTTGCCGTCACCATCGCCAGCTTCTTCGTCGCCGGCAATGAATACCGCGGCGTGTTCTCCGCCCCGCCCTCGATTGAGCCGACGCTGTTCCAGCTCGACATCGGCGCCGCGATTTCGCTGGGCATCCTCAACGTCGTGCTGGTGTTCTTCCTGGTCGAGCTGTTTGACGCCACCGGCACCCTGATGGGCGTGGCCAACCGCGCCGGGCTGCTCAAGGAGGGCAAGATGAAGCGCATGAATCGCGCCCTGCTGGCCGACAGCACTTCGATCGTCGCAGGTTCCCTGCTCGGCACCTCCAGCGCCACCGCTTACATCGAAAGCGCATCCGGTGTGCAGGCCGGCGGTCGCACCGGCCTGACCGCGATCGCCGTGGCCGTGCTCTTCCTGGCCTGCCTGTTCATCGCTCCGCTGGCCGGCGCCGTGCCCGCCTACGCAACCGCGCCGGCGCTGTTCTTCGTCGCCTGCCTGATGGTGCGCGAGCTCGGCCTGGTGGACTGGGACGATTCGACCGAGAGCATTCCTGCGGTCATCACCGCGCTGACGATGCCGTTCACCTACTCGATTGCCAACGGCATCGCCTTCGGCTTCATCTCCTACGCCGCGCTCAAGCTGCTCACCGGCCGCGCGCGCGAGGTCTCGGCAATGGTCTGGATCATCGCCGTGATCTTCCTGTTCCGCTTTGCCTGGCTTGGCGGAGAGTAAAGACACTTGTGCAAGACCGGGCGCGGGCATCTTCCGGAAAGCGCCCGGCGCAGGTTCACGC
>JAEZHR010000199.1 GCA_023416415.1 Pseudomonadota bacterium | reverse complement strand
ATTAGACCATAATTAGCCAATCGCTTGCCCTTCGCTTTCCAGTACGCATGCCCCTCCCGCCTCACATCAAAGCCGTCCTGTTCGACCTCGACGATACGCTATGGCCAATCGTGCCCGTCATCGAGCGGGCCGAGCGCATCCTGCACGACTGGCTGGAACGTCACGCCCCCGTTGTTGCGGGCGCGGTAACGATCGAGGAAATGCGCAGGCGGCGCCAAACCCTGATGAAGACCGATCCAACCTACCAGATCGATCTGCGCCGCCTCCGCCACGCGGTACTTGCCGATGCCTTCCGCACCCATGGCTGCGACCCGGGGCTTGTTGACGCAGCCATGGACGTGTTCTCGCGGGCGCGCAACGAAGTCTTACCGTTTCCTGACGTGGTTCCGGCGCTGACAACACTGCAACAACACTTTCTGATTGGATCAGTGTCGAACGGCGTGGCCGACCTCGGGGAGATCGGATTGGCATCGTTCTTCCACGCTTCGGTCGCCGCTCACCAGTTTGGCCTGGCCAAGCCGGATCCCGCTATCTTCCTCGCCGCATGCGAAAAATTGAAGGTGCGCCCGGAGGAAGCCGTCTACGTCGGCGACGATCCGCTGCTGGACGTCCAGGGCGCCCAGCGTGCCGGCCTCGCAGCTGTGTGGATGAATCGGGGCCTGCATCCAGGACGCGGCTTGCCGGATGAAGTGCGACCGGATGCGATCTGCAGCGACTTGCATGCAGTACATGCGTGGATCCTGGGTTGTGGATGACGCATGACAAGCTTTTGGGCCGCGAAGGCGGCATAGACGCAACACCGGGTGGCAGCACCGGTGCCGGGTGGCTAAAATACGTGCATGCAACTTGATGCCCGCGCCCAAACCCTGCTCAAGACCCTGGTCGAGCGCTACATTGCCGACGGCCAACCAGTTGGCTCGCGTGCACTGTCCAGGATCTCCGGGCTCGACCTGTCGCCTGCGACGATCCGCAACATCATGGCCGACCTGGAAGAGATGGGTTTCGTTTCCAGTCCGCACACCTCAGCCGGGCGCGTGCCCACACCGCGCGGGTATCGCGTCTTCGTCGATACCCTGTTGACAGTCCAGTCAATTGACGAAAGGACTGTCGAATCGAAGCTTCAACCGACTCGTCAGCATGGCTCGCCGCAGCGCATCATCGCCAATGCCGCCCAAGTGCTGTCCTCCCTTTCGCAGTTTGCCGGCGTGGTGATGACGCCGAAGCATGAGTCGGTGTTCAATCAGGTCGAATTCCTGCGCCTGTCGGAAAAGCGCATCCTGCTGGTGATCGTCTCGCCCGGTGGCGAGGTACAGAACCGACTGCTTCTCACGGAGTCCGACTACACCCCCTCGCAACTGGTGCAGGCGGCCAATTACATCAACCAGCACTACGCCGGCTGCACCTTCGAGGATGTGCGCGCGCGCCTGCAGAACGAGCTGCGTCAGCTGCGTGATGACATGACACGCCTGATGCAGGCCGCAGTCGAGGCGGGAAGCGATGCGATGGCGGAGAACGACGACGAAGTGGTGATCTCCGGCGAGCGCAACCTGCTTTCGGTGACCGATCTTGCATCAAACATGCAGTCACTGCGCAAGATGTTCGATCTGTTCGAGCAGAAGACCAGTCTCGTCCAGCTACTCGACATTTCGAGCAGGGCAACGGGCGTGCAGATTTTCATCGGAGGGGAATCGAAACTGGTGCCGGTCGATTCGATGAGCATTGTCACGGCACCGTACGAGGCCAAGGGCAAGATCGTCGGCACGCTTGGCGTGATCGGCCCCACACGCATGGCCTACGAACGCGTGATCCCGATCGTCGACATCACGGCCAAGTTGCTGTCGAACGCGCTCAGTCAGAACTGAACATCGCGCAGTCACCGCTCACAGCATCAAGTCCGACAGGATCTTGTTGTTCTCGGCATCGACTTGCGTAAACAACAACCCTATTCGAAATCCCTCGGTGCCGCTCAGGATGCTGTAGACCACTTTCGCCTGGGCAATGAAATGCACCACGCGCCCATCAAGGACCGTTTCCAGCGCGGTCGTACAGATCAGCCCGACCGCCACCTGTCGCGGCAGCAGCATGGCCATGCCGCCAAGAGACAAATCCTTTGCCGAACCCGCAAGACGGCTGCCATCGGGCAGTACGACAATGGTTCGTCCGCGGATGGGTTTGCGGTTGAAATTTCGGATATCAGCCTTCATCGGGAAACAGGTCGCGGACGAACGCGCAGACCACCGGGTCTAGGTGTGTGCCGCAGCAATGATGGGTCAGCGCGCGCGGTGGGGACAGTCTGCCTTGGTGCAGTGTGCGTAAAGGGCGAGGGCGTGCTCGGCGATCTTGAAGCCGCGCCCGTGCGCAACGAGCTGCTGTCGCTTTTCGATTTCTTCGTCAAAGAACTCCTCGACACGACCGCAATCCAGGCACACCAGATGATCGTGGTGCGAGCCCTCGTTGAGTTCGAACACGGCCTTGCCGGTTTCGAAATGATTGCGATGCAGCAGCCCGGCCTGCTCAAACTGCGTCAGAACCCGGTACACGGTGGCCAGGCCGATGTCCATGTTCTCCGCCAGCAGCGCCTTGTAGACGTCTTCGGCGCTCATGTGCCGCACCGGGCTGTTCTGAAAGATGTCGAGGATCTTCAGCCGCGGCAGCGTGGCTTTCAGGCCGCTGGCTTTCAGGTCTGTATTATTGCTGGCCATGTCGAATGGTCGGTTCGGGGAATATCTGGCTTATCATATAGCGTTTTAGTCCGCTTGCCCAACGAACCGAGAGATTCCATGCGTGTGCCGTCCCCTGCACCCAGCCCCCTTCGCCGCCGCACGGGCACCCTTGCGTCCGGACTTTTGCTGGCCGCCCTTCTCGCCGGCTGCGCGGCAAAAAATCCGCTGATCGATGAGCAAGCACCCGCCCCGAAAGCGGCCGGGCTGTCCGCACCCGCGACGGCGGCAGCAGAATCTGGCGTGACGACAACTGGCCCGACCGGCGTGCGCCGCCTTCTGGGTTGGCTGTCCCCGTATCGCATCGACATCCAGCAAGGAAATTTCGTTTCGCGCGAAATGGTCGACCGGCTCAGGGAAGGCATGACGCGCGAGCAGGTGCGTTTTGCGCTGGGGACGCCGCTGCTAAACGATCTCTTCCATGACAACCGCTGGGATTACACCTTCCGCCTGCAGAAAGGCTCGGGCGAAGTGATTTCCAGCCGTGTCTCCGTGTTCTTCGAAGGCGATCGCCTGGTGAAGATCGAAGGCGGCGAACTGCCGACCGAAGCCGAATATCTGGCCTTCATTTCCGAAGGCAAGCAAAAGTAACAGAACGATGATGAAGATCGCGATTGCCGGCGCATCCGGCCGCATGGGCCACATGCTGATTGAAACCGTGCTCGGCGCCGACGACGCCGAACTGGTCGGAGCCCTCGACGTTCCAGGCCCCTCGATCGGCAGCGATGCCGGCGCCTTCCTCGGCCGCCCCACCGGCGTGACGATCGAATCCGATCTCGCGCGCGGCCTGGCCAGCGCCGAATACCTGATCGACTTCACGCGCCCCGAGGGCACGCTCAGGCATCTCGAATACTGCGCCGCCCACGGCATCAAGATGATCATCGGCACCACCGGGTTCGATGACGCCGGCAAGGCGGCCATTCGCGCAGCGGCGCAGAAGACCGCGATCGTGTTCGCACCGAACATGAGCGTGGGCGTGAACGTGACGATGAAGCTGCTCGAACTTGCCGCCAAAAGTTTTTCCCACGGCTACGACATTGAGATCATCGAAGCGCATCACCGCCACAAGGTGGACGCGCCCTCCGGCACCGCATTGAAAATGGGCGAAGTAATCGCCGAGGCGCTCGGTCGCGACCTGAAGGATGTTGCGGTATATGCACGCGAAGGCGTAACCGGTGAGCGCGACCCGTCCTCGATCGGCTTTGCCACCATCCGCGGCGGGGACATCGTCGGCGACCATACGGTGCTGTTTGCCGGCATCGGCGAGCGCATCGAAATCACCCACAAGTCGGCCAGCCGGGTCACCTATGCCCACGGCAGCCTGCGCGCTGCGCGCTTCCTGGCCGGGAAGACGATCGGCCTGTTCGACATGCAAGACGTGTTGGGCCTGCGCTGACTGCGCTGACTGCGCTAAGCAGCAGTGTCCACCTGAAGCGTACGGCCACTGCCATACGCTTCTTTTCTCATTCGCACGACGCGGCCCGAGAGGTCTGTTCGCGCAGCACGCCGCGACTTTCCCCCTTCATCCCGAGCGCAAGGCGCCAGCATCGCCTGCGCATGGCATTCTGCTTCGCAAGCCCGCGTGGCGAGCCAGTATAATGTCCGGTTCACATTCACTCCCGGCATCTCCCGCCATGCAAGACAAGTACATCCCCGCCGACGTCGAGAAGGCGGCGCAAGACCATTGGACCGCGATCGACGCCTACAAGACCGTCGAACACGCGAAGGACAAGAACGGACAGGACAAGAAGAAGTTCTATGCCTGCTCGATGCTGCCCTACCCGTCCGGCAAGTTGCACATGGGGCATGTGCGCAATTACACGATCAACGACATGCTTGCGCGCTTCCTGCGCATGAACGGCTACAACGTACTCATGCCCATGGGCTGGGATGCGTTCGGTCTGCCTGCGGAGAACGCGGCGCTGAAGAACGGCGTGCCGCCGGCGAAGTGGACCTACGAAAACATCGCCTACATGAAGAAGCAGATGCAGGCGATGGGTCTGGCAATCGACTGGTCGCGCGAAGTCGCGACCTGCGACCCGAGCTACTACAAGTGGAACCAGTGGCTGTTCCTGAAGATGCTGGAAAAGGGCATCGCCTACCGCAAGACCCAGGTCGTGAACTGGGACCCGGTCGATCAGACCGTGCTGGCGAACGAACAGGTGATCGACGGGCGCGGCTGGCGCACCGGCGCGCTGGTCGAAAAGCGCGAGATCCCAGGCTATTACCTGAAGATCACGGACTACGCGGAAGAACTGCTCGATCACGTCGTCAACAAGCTGCCCGGCTGGCCGGAGCGGGTGCGCGTGATGCAGGAGAACTGGATCGGCAAGAGCGAGGGCGTGCGCTTTGCCTTCACCCATGACATCCGCGACGGCGACGGCAATCCGATCCAGGATGGCCGCATGTACGTGTTCACCACGCGTGCCGACACCATCATGGGCGTGACATTCTGTGCGGTCGCTCCGGAACACCCGCTGGCCACGCACGCAGCGGCGTCGAACCCGAAACTGGCCGCATTCATCGAGGAATGCAAGCGCGGCGGCACCACCGAAGCCGAACTGGCGCTCAAGGAAAAGGAAGGCATGCCGACGGGCCTGACCGTCACGCACCCACTCACCGGCGAGCAGGTCGAGGTGTGGGTCGGCAACTACGTGCTAATGAGCTACGGCGACGGCGCCGTGATGGGCGTGCCGGCGCACGATGAGCGCGATTTCGCGTTCGCGAAGAAATATGGCCTGGCCATCAAGCCGGTCGTGGCTGTCGAAGGCGAGACGTATTCGACCGATGCCTGGCAGGAGTGGTATGCCGACAAGCAGCGCGGCAGGACAGTCAATTCCGGCAAGTACGATGGGCTGACTTACAAGGCCGCCGTCGACGCCATCGCCGGCGATCTGGCCGCAAAGGGCCTGGGCGAGAAAAAGACCACATGGCGCCTGCGCGACTGGGGAATTTCGCGCCAGCGCTACTGGGGCACGCCGATCCCGATCATCCATTGCGAATCATGCGGCCCGGTTCCTGTGCCGGAGAAGGACCTGCCGGTCGTGCTGCCGCAGGATTGCGTGCCGGACGGCAGCGGTAATCCGCTCAACAAGCGCGAAGACTTCCTGCACGTCGACTGCCCGCAGTGCGGCAAGCCGGCGCGGCGCGAGACCGACACCATGGACACCTTCGTGGATTCGTCCTGGTACTTCATGCGCTACTGCGATCCGAAGAACGACGAACAGATGGTGGCCGACGGCGCCGACTACTGGATGCCGATGGACCAGTACATCGGCGGTATCGAGCACGCGATCCTGCACCTGCTGTATGCGCGCTTCTGGACCAAGGTCATGCGCGATCTCGGCCTGGTCAAGATCGATGAGCCATTCACCAACCTGCTTACCCAGGGCATGGTGCTCAATCACATCTACTCGCGCCGCACCGACAAGGGCGCTATCGAGTACTTCTGGCCGCATGAAGTCGAGAACGTCCATGACGAATCCGGACGCATCACCGGCGCCAGACTGAAGAAGGATGGCTCGGTCGTGAACTACGAAGGCGTCGGCACGATGTCGAAGTCGAAGAACAACGGCGTCGATCCGCAGGACCTGATCAACCAGTACGGGGCCGATACCGCGCGCCTGTTCGTGATGTTCGCTTCGCCGCCGGAACAGACGCTGGAGTGGAACGATGCCGGCGTCGAAGGCGCAAACCGTTTCCTGCGCCGGGTCTGGGCATTCGCCCACGCACAGTCCCAGCGCGTGAAGGCGTCGTCCTACCTCGACTTCTCCGAGCTGCCCGAGACGCACAAGAGTCTGCGTCGCGAAATGCACAAGATCCTCCAGCAGGCCGACCACGACTTCCGCCGCATTCAGTACAACACGGTAGTATCGGCCTGCATGAAGATGCTCAACACCCTGGAAGGCGCCAGGCTGGCCGACTCGGCGCAGACGAACGCGGTGATCGCCGAGGGTCTGTCGATTTTCCTGCGCGTGCTGTATCCGGTTGCGCCGCACATCGCCCACGTGCTGTGGAGCGAGCTCGGCTTCAATGCCGCCCACGGCGACATCCTCGATGCGCCCTGGCCGCAGGTCGATCCGACTGCATTGGAGCAGGCCGAGATCGAGCTGATGGTGCAGGTCAACGGCAAGCTGCGCGGCAGCGTCAAGGTGGCGAAGGACGCCGACAAGGCCGCCATCGAAGCTGCCGCACTGGCCAATGAAAACGTGAAGAAGTTCGTAGAGGGCACGCCGAAGAAGGTGATCGTGGTGCCCGGCAAACTCGTCAACATCGTTGCGTGATGCCATGAACCGCCGATCCTTCCTTGCCCTTGCCTCGACCATGCCGCTGGCCGCCTGCGGTTTCCGCCTGCGCGGCAGCGGCATGCAGGCAATGCTGCCGTTTTCCACCGTCTATATCCCGGCCGGAAACACAGCTGGCCTGGGCACCGATCTGCGGCGCATGGTGGAAGCCACCGGCAGTACCCAGGTGGTCAGCGATCCGAAGGATGCGCAAGCCATCATCGACATCCTTTCCGAATCCCGCAGCCGGGGCGGCGAGACACTCAACACGGCAGGCCGCATTCGTGAGTATTCGCTGTATTACAAGGTGAGCTTCCGCGTACGGCGCCCGGACGGCACGGTACTGCTGCCGCCGAACGAGATCGCACTCAAGCGCGATCTGAGCTACAACGAATCAATGGCGATAGCGAAGGAAAAGGAGGAGGAAATGCTGTTCCGGAACATGCAGTCCGACGCAGTTCAGCAGATCCTGCGCCGACTCGCCGCCATCACGCTCTGATGCAACTGCGCGCCGACGCCCTCAATGCCCACCTGGCGAAAACGCTGGCGCCGCTGTACGTGATCACCAGCGACGAGCATCTGCTGGCACTGGAATCCGCCGACAAGATCCGCCGCACCGCACGCGCGCAGGGCTTTTCCGAGCGCGAAGTCCTGGTGGCCGAGCGCTACTTCAAGTGGGGTGAGCTGGCGGCGGCCAACCAGTCGCAATCGCTGTTCGGCGAGCGCAAGCTGATCGAACTGCGCATCCCTGGCGGCAAGCCCGGCAAGGATGGCGGCCAGGCGCTACAGGATTACGTGGCTGACCTGAACCCGGACAATGTGACCCTGATCACGCTGCCCAAACTCGACTGGCAGACGCAGAAGGCAGCCTGGGTCGCCGCCCTGCAGCGGACGGGGGTGTACATAGACATCCCGCCGATCGAGCGCAGCCAGTTGCCCGGCTGGATCGGCAGCCGACTGGCAGCGCAGCAGCAGAGCGCGGACCGTGCAAGCCTGGATTTCATCTCGGACCGCGTCGAAGGCAACCTGCTGGCCGCGCACCAGGAGATCCAGAAGCTGGCGCTGCTCTACCCGGCCGGCAAGCTCGCCTTCGAACAGGTGCAGGATGCGGTGCTGAACGTGGCGCGTTACGATGTATTCAAGCTCAATGAGGCGATGCTGGGCGGCGATGCGTCACGGCTGGCGCGCATGATCGAAGGACTGAAGGGCGAAGGCGAGGCATTGCCTCTGGTGCTGTGGGCCATGACCGAGGAAATTCGCACGCTCCTGAAGCTCAAGGCTGGCGCCGCGCAGGGCAAACCCCTGGCCGCGCTGATGAAGGAAAGCCGCATCTGGGGTCCGCGCGAGCGATTGATGGGCCCGGCGCTGAACCGGCTTTCCCTGCCCGTGCTGGAAGGCGCGCTGCGCGATGCGGCGCAGGTGGACAGGATGGTGAAGGGATTGCGGGCCAAGGCATTCGCCGGTGATGCATGGGATGCATTGTTGCAGCTTGGATTGAAGGTGGCATGCGGATAGGCGGAGCTCTCCCCACTTGCAAGAGAAGCCGCAGGATCAACTGTTGTAATAGGTTAGTGAAATGGACATCAAGCAATACATGAACGACGTCGGCCAGCGCGCCCGCAAAGCATCGCGCGCCATGGCCAAGGCTGATACCGCCGCAAAGAACAAGGCGCTGTCGCTGATCGCCACGGCAATCCGTCGTGACGCCGATGCGCTGCGCGCCGCCAATCAGAAGGACCTGGAAGCCGCACGCGCCAACGGTCTGGCCGCGGCGATGCTGGACCGCCTGACCCTGTCCGACAAGGCCATTGCGACCATGGCGGAAGGACTGGAACAGATCGTCGCACTGCCCGATCCGATCGGGGAGATCTCGAACATGAAATACCGTCCGACCGGCATCCAGGTCGGGCAGATGCGCGTGCCGCTGGGCGTAATCGGCATTATTTACGAGGCGCGTCCGAACGTGACGGTGGATGCCGCCGGCCTGTGCATCAAGAGCGGTAACGCGACAATTCTGCGCGGCGGTTCGGAAGCCATCCACTGCAATCAGGCCCTGGCCAGGCTGGTCAAGGAAGGTCTGGCCGGCGCCGGGCTGCCGGAAGACGCGGTGCAGATCGTCGAGACAACCGACCGGGCGGCGGTGGGAGAACTGATCACGATGCCGCAGTACGTCGACGTCATCGTGCCGCGTGGCGGCAAGGGCCTGATCGAGCGCCTGATGAAGGAATCCAAGGTGCCGATGATCAAGCACCTGGACGGCATCTGCCACGTCTACATCGACGACAAGGCCGACATCGACAAGGCCTTGAAGGTCGCCTTCAACGCCAAGTGCCATCGCTACGGCACCTGCAACACGATGGAAACCCTACTGGTCGCGCGCGCCATCGCGCCCCGGGTGCTGCCGCGCCTGGCCGAGCTGTACGCAAGCAAGGAAGTCGAGCTGCGCGCCGATGCCGAAGCCCATCGGATCCTGGCCGGCTACGCGCGTCTGGCGAAAGCGACAGAGGACGACTGGCGCACCGAGTACCTGGCCGCGATTCTCGCCGTGAAGGTCGTCGAGGGCGTGGACGAGGCGATCGAGCACATCAACACCTATTCTTCGCAACACACCGATTCCATCGTGACCGAGGACTATTCCCGAGCGATGCGCTTCCTGCGCGAAGTCGACTCTGCTTCGGTCATGGTCAATGCCTCGACGCGTTTTGCCGACGGCTTCGAATACGGCCTGGGCGCCGAAATCGGCATTTCGAACGACAAGCTGCATGCGCGCGGGCCGGTCGGGCTGGAAGGCCTGACCTCACTGAAATACGTCGTGCTCGGGCACGGTGAAGTCAGAGAGTAAAAGGCGTTCTCCATCCTGTCCCTCTCCCTATCAAAAAAGTCCAACTGAAAAATGCTCTGGGTTAAGACATTCCACATCTTCTTCATCGTCTCCTGGTTCGCCGGCCTGTTCTACCTGCCGCGCATCTTCGTCAACCTGGCGATGGAAACCGACGACGCAGCACGCGCACGCCTGCTGACGATGGCGCGCAAGCTGTACCGATTCACGAATCTGCTGTCCTTCCCGGCCGTACTGCTCGGCGTGTGGCTGTGGCTCGGTTTCGGATTCAAGGGCGGTTGGATTCATGGCAAGCTGACCATCGCGGTGCTGATGATCGGCTATCAGCACGTGTGCAACGGCCTGCTGAAGAAGTTTGAAACCGGCAGCAACGCCCACAGTCATACCTGGTATCGCTGGTTCAACGAGATTACGACGATCGGCCTGCTGCTGGCCGTGATCCTCGCGGTAGTCAAGCCCTTCTGAATCGGACTGCATGAGCAAGCTGGTCGAGTATTACTTTGCCCCGCAATCGCCGTGGGCCTACCTGGGCCACGCACGGCTTGCGGAGATCGCGCAGCGCCACCGGACGCGCATCGACGTCAAGCCCTGCGATCTTGGCAAGGTATTCTCGGTCTCCGGCGGCCTGCCGCTGCCCAAGCGGCCCGTGCAGCGCCAGGCATATCGCCTGATCGAGCTCAGGCGCTGGAGCGAACATCTCGGCATCCCGCTCAATCCCCAGCCGACCCATTTTCCGGTGCCGGGCGATCCGGCCGCCAAGCTCATCATCGCGGCCAAGCTCGCACACGGCGGCGACACCGCGATGCAGCTTGCCGGTGCGATCATGCGCGCGGTCTGGGCCGAAGAGCGCAACATCGGCAATGGCACCACCCTGGCCGCCCTGGCCGACGAATGCGGACTGGACGGACGCGCACTGCTGCAAGCGTCCGAGACAGCCAGCGTGCAGGCCGAGTACGAGCGCTACACGAACGAGGCCATCGCAGCCAGCGTGTTCGGTTCGCCATGGTACGTAATCGACGGTGAAGCCTACTGGGGCCAGGATCGGCTGGATTTCGTCGAGCGAGCACTGGCGAAGTAACTGCGACAAGGTCATCCGTCGGCGGCGGACGACGCAACAAGACAACCAATCAGGCGCCGCAGGGCGCCGTCCACGGACCAAGGGTTCCTCATGTCATATTCCTTTTTCTGCCCCTGCCCACGCGGCCTGGAAACAGCACTGGCCGAAGAGCTCGGCGAAATCGCGACGCGCAGCACGACGCTGAAGGTCCACAATCAGGTCCCGGGCGGCGTGCACTGTTCCGGCA
>JAEZHR010000196.1 GCA_023416415.1 Pseudomonadota bacterium | reverse complement strand
CTTGATGTATTCCTGCTGATCTGCCGGAACGTCTTCTTCGGCATAGATGGCATTGACCGGGCATTCCGCAACGCACACGGCGCAGTCAATGCATTCGTCCGGATCGATGGCGAGGAAGTTCGGGCCTTCGCGGAAGCAGTCAACCGGGCACACGTCGACGCAGTCGGTATAGCGGCAGCGGATGCAGGATTCGGTCACAACGTGGGTCATAACAGTCCTATCTGAATTTGTCTGAAGCGGATCGGCTTGAGCCGAAATGGAGGAGAGACGCGGTATAGGACGCGTCTGACGCAACCCGCCGCAAAGCCTTGTATTCTAAGGCAAGCAGATGTTTCCCACAAACCGCACTTAGACAGAATCAGCATAAGCAAATATGTGGAGAGACGCCGGTTTGCGCACGCTTGATCCAGGATAGTTTCTTGCCCGCGCGGCAAGTCGCGTGGGTGGCGCATGAATTCTTTGCCGGACTTGCTTGAATTCATATCAAGCAGGAACCCTTGATTCTCTTGTTGCGGATTCAAGTAGACTGCCGATTCTTCGCAAGGACATGCCATGGATACATCCGCAGCCCGAAAAGCCATCTTCAGTCGCATCCGGCAGGCGCAAGGTCGCGCACCGGAAACAAGCGATGCCGAACGGGCAGCCATTGCCGACTACCTTGCGCGGCATCCCGCAGGGCCGCGTCCCGTGTTGCCCGATGATCTGCCCGCGCGCTTTCGTGAACAGGCCGTGCGCATGTCGGATACGGTCGAAGAGGTCGACGCACTGGCCGAGGTGCCGGCGGCGGTTGCGCATTATCTGGACGCGCATGGCATCACGCGCCGGGCAGTGGTCTGGGCCACGCTCGATGGCCTTGACTGGGGCGACGCCGGTGTCGATGTCACGTTTCGACCGCCTGTCGACGCCGATCTGGTCGGCATCACGGGTGCCTTCTGCGCAATCGCCGAAACCGGCACCCTGATGCTGCTGTCGGGTTCGCAGACCTGGGCATCGGCCAGCCTGCTGCCCGAAACCCATATTGCGATCGTGCCGCGCTCGCGCATTGTTGCGACCATGGAAGACGGCTTTGCACTGGCGCGCAGCGAGCAGGGCGAATTGCCGCGCGCCGTCAACATGATTTCCGGCCCTTCGCGCACCGGCGACATCGAGCAGACCATCGTGCTCGGCGCACACGGGCCGTATCGCGTGCACGTGATTATTGTCCGGAATGCGTAAGGATCCGGGGCAATGAAAAAAGCCGGCGCATGGGCCGGCTTTTTTGTTTCGCGCTACCGATCAGCCTTTGAGCTCGTTGATCAGGTCGACATACTGCTGCATCGCGTTTTCCTTGGACGTGCCCTTCAGGCCGTCCCAGGCGTCGAACTTGGCACGCGCGACGAAGTCGGTGAGGCCCGGGCGATCGCCGCTCGCGTCGCCGTCCGTGGCCTGTTTGTACAGCGCATAGATCTTCAGGAGCGTCATGTTGTCGGGACGCTCGGGCAGGTTCTTGGATTCGGCGACCGCCTGTTCGAATTCGGTTTGCAGACTCATCGTGGTTTCCTCGGGTAGGTTCTTGTTGTTGACACCTGGGGTCGAACTCAGACCGCCAGCAGCTCCACTTCAAAGATCAGCGTCGCGTTCGGCGGAATCACGCCGCCGGCGCCGCGCGCGCCATATCCCAGCGCGGGCGGGATGACGAGCTTGCGCACGCCGCCGACCTTCATGCCCTGAACGCCTTCATCCCAGCCCTTGATCACGTGACCAGCGCCGAGCGGAAAGGCGAACGGATCGTTGCGATCCTTGCTGGAATCGAACTTGCTGCCAGCCGAACCATCGGGTTGTTGCAGCCAGCCGGTATAGTGCACGCTCACATAGGCGCCGGCGCGCGCTTCATCGCCGGAACCGACCGTGAGGTCTTCGTATTGCAATCCGGATGCGGTCATCGTGGTGGACATCGGCCTTCCTTTCATATTGGGCAAGTGCGGGATTCTAGCAGCGAGATTGTTCGCGCGCTTTGACGGTGCTATCGTCTGGCTCCCTTGCGCTATGGAGCACCTCATGTCCCGCCGATCCTTGTTACGGAAATGCCGCTGATGCGTCTGGTCCTGATTGCCTTTGGCCGCGCCGTAATCAGCCTGTTGCATCCGCGCATGCTGTTGCTGACCGTGCTGCCCTTCGTGGCGTCGACGCTGCTCTGGGCCTTGCTGTTGTGGCAGTTCCTGCAGCCGATGATCGACTGGCTGCACGCTACGCTGGCCGGCAGCGGCAGCTTTTCGACTGCCGGCGAGTTGCTTGAGTGGATCGGCCTGGGCGCGGTAAAGGTCGTGCTGGTGCCGCTGGTGGCGATGTGGGTGCTGCTGCCTTTGATGATCCTGACGGCTCTGGTATTTGTCGGTGCACTGGCGATGCCGGCGGTAGTGCGCCATGTCGGCAATCGCGACTATCGCGATCTGGAGCGACGAAACGGAGGCAGCTTCTGGGGCAGCCTGTGGGTCGGCCTGTCTTCCTTTCTGGTGTTCGCCCTGCTGTGGCTTCTCTCTCTGCCGCTCGCTTTGCTGCCGCCGCTGAACCTCTTGCTCCAGCCCCTGCTTTGGGGCTGGCTGACCTATCGTGTAATCGCCTACGACGCTCTGGCCGCACACGCCTCGCGCGAAGAACGACTAAGTCTGATGCGCATGCACCGTTGGCCGCTCTTGGTGATAGGCGCCATTGCCGGGTTGATGGGCGCTGCGCCGGCAGCGCTGTGGCTGGGCGGCGCGCTCTTGATCCTTTTCCCAGTGCTGGCGGCCGGGGCCATCTGGCTGTACGTGCTGGTATTCGTGTTCAGCGGCCTGTGGTTCGCGCACTACTGCCTGCAGGCGCTGGCGGACTACCGCGCGCTCAAGGAGCGTGCGCCGGGTGTCGAGCCGGTGCGTATAGAAGTCACAACGTCGGGAACGTAACGACGTGGTCGGCGCCGAGACGGATGCCGATCTTCTCCCCGATCGCGTGATCGTGGTGCGATGGCACCAGTGCCAGCAACTGCTGGCCGCTCGGCAGACGCAGGGTGTACAGGAATTCCGCGCCACGAAATGCCTTGCGAACAACTTCTGCGCGCAGTGAGCTGGCATCGTCGTGAATGAC
>JAEZHR010000139.1 GCA_023416415.1 Pseudomonadota bacterium | reverse complement strand
ACGCGCGAGTTCGTGCTGGAGAAGCTGCGTCCCTGGCTGGAAGACGACAAGCCGGTCAAGCTCGGTCAGAACCTGAAGTACGACAGCCATGTGCTGGCCAATCAAGGCATCGCGCTGCGCGGCATTGCGCACGACACCCTGCTGCAGTCCTACGTGTTCGAATCGCACAAGAGCCATGATATGGATAGCCTGGCGCTGCGCCATCTCGGCCGCAAGACCTTGACCTACGAGGAAGTGTGCGGCAAGGGCGCCGCGCAGATCTGCTTCGACGCGGTGCCCATCGAACGCGCCACCGAGTATGCGGCCGAGGATGCGGACATCACCCTGCAGTTGCACGGCGCGATGTGGCCGCAGGTCGAATGCGATGCCGGCCTGAAGCGCGTCTACGAGACGATCGAATTGCCGACCTCGGTCGTGCTGCAGAAGATGGAGCGCAATGGCGTGCTGATCGACTGCGAGCTGCTGGCAAGGCAGTCGCACGCGCTGGGGACGCGCATGCTGGAGATGGAAAGGCAGGCCTACGAGCTGGCAGGACAGCCGTTCAACCTGAATTCGCCGAAGCAGATCGGCGATATCTTCTTCGAGCGGCTGCAGCTGCCGGTGGTGAAAAAGACGCCGTCGGGTTCGCCGTCCACGGACGAGGAGGTGCTGCAGAAGCTGGCCGAGGACTACCCGCTGCCGAAGATCCTGCTCGACTATCGCGGCCTGGCCAAGCTGAAGTCAACCTATACCGACAAGCTGCCGAAGATGCTCAACCCGACGACCGGGCGCGTGCACACCAATTACGCGCAGGCCGTGGCGGTGACCGGGCGACTGGCATCCAACGATCCGAACCTGCAGAATATCCCGGTGCGCACCGTCGAGGGTCGCCGCATCCGCGAAGCCTTCATCGCGCCGGAGGGCAGCGTGATCGTCTCGGCCGATTATTCCCAGATCGAGCTGCGCATCATGGCCCACATATCCGGCGATGCGAACCTGCTCAAGGCCTTTGCGCAGGGCGAGGACATCCACCGGGCGACCGCAGCCGAAATCTTCTCGGTGACGCCGGCCGAGGTCAGCAGCGAGCAGCGCCGCTACGCGAAGGTGATCAACTTCGGCCTGATCTACGGCATGAGCGCTTTCGGGCTGGCGAGCAACCTCGGCATCGAACGCGGGGCCGCGCAGATGTACATCGACCGCTACTTCCAGCGTTATCCGGGCGTGGCCCAGTACATGGCCGACACCCGTGCGCAGGCCAAGGCGCGCGGATATGTAGAAACCGTGTTCGGACGTCGTCTGTGGCTGGCCGAGATCAATTCGCCGAACGGACCCCGCCGTCAGGCCGCCGAGCGCGCGGCGATCAATGCGCCGATGCAGGGAACGGCGGCAGATCTCATCAAGCTGTCGATGATTGCGGTGCAGAACTGGCTGGAAGCCGAGCACATGCAGTCGAAGATGGTCATGCAGGTGCATGACGAACTGGTGCTGGAAGTGCCGCAAAGCGAGCTGGCGACAGTTCGCGCTAAACTGCCCGAGCTGATGCAAGGCGTGGCGAATCTGAACGTGCCGCTCATTGCCGAGGTCGGTGTCGGACGCAACTGGGAGGAAGCACATTGATTGCAGTGGATGACGTTTTGCTCGAGGAGAAACGTATGCATGTGCAGGATAAAAAACTGGATTTCGACAGCCTGATCGGCAAGAGCGCGCTGTCGGACGGCGTGCAGAGGCGGGAGTTCATGAAATTGGCGCTGGGTACCGGCTTTGCTGCTGCAGTGATGCCGGTCATGGCCCAGAGCGTGGTGCGCACGGATACGGAAGGCCTGACGGCCGGCACCGTAAACATCACGGTCGACGGCCAGGAGGTGCCGGTCTATCGCGCCCAGCCGGAAGGCAAGAAGAATCTGCCGGTGATCCTGGTGATCCAGGAGATCTTCGGCGTGCATGAGCATATCGCCGACGTCGCGCGACGGTTTGCCAAGCTCGGTTACATGGCACTTGCGCCGGAACTCTACGTGCGCCAGGGCGATCCGCGGAAGTACGACAGCATTCCCGAGTTGCAAAAGGAAGTCGTCTCCAGGGTGCCCGATGCGCAGGTGATGAAAGATCTCGACGCCTGCGTCGAATGGGCCGGCAAGAACGGTGGTGATACCGACCGCGTCGGCATCACCGGCTTCTGCTGGGGTGGACGTATTACCTGGCTCTACTGCGCGCACAACCCGAAGGTCAAGGCCGGCGTCGCCTGGTATGGCCGTCTGGTCGGGCAGGAGAGCGAGAACACGCCGAAGCATCCGGTGGACATTGCGCCGTCGCTGAAGGTGCCGGTGCTGGGCCTGTACGGCGGAAAGGACACCGGTATTCCACTGGACACCGTGGACAAGATGAAGGCGGCGCTCGCGCGTGGCAGCAGCGGCTCGGAATTCGTGATCTACGAGAACGCCGGACACGCATTCCATGCCGATTACCGTCCCAGCTATGCCGAAGCGGATGCCAAGGATGGCTGGCGGCGCTGCGTGTCCTGGTTCAAGGAGCACGGCGTCGGCTGACGCAAAGATGCGGCGCTGCGATTGCCGAAAAGGCGCGGCTGTGCTTTAATCTGCAACTGTGTTGCATTGGGCTGTCGACGCACTTGCGATCGACAGCTTGCACCCGCTCCCGCACCGCCGAGGCTCAAAATCGACCCCACCCTGATTTACATCCTGCTGGCAACTTCCATTGCCGGCGTGCTCAGCATTTCGGCCGCCGCCTTGCTGTCGTATACGCTGCTCTCGCGCATGGTCGAGAGCATGGTCAGTCTGTCGGTCGGCATCCTGCTGTCGGTTTCGCTGCTGCATGCGCTGCCTGCCGCCTTCGAGGCGGAGGCCGACCCCCATATCCTGTTCGCGGTATTGTTCGGCGGCTTGCTGGTGTTCTTCCTGCTGGAAAAGGCGGCGATCCTGCGTCACTCGCACCACTACGAAGGGGACGGGCATGATCATGCGCACGGCCATGATGCTCACGCAGCAGGCAAGTCGGGCTGGATGATCCTGGTTGGCGACGGCTTGCACAACTTCACCGACGGTATTCTGATCGCCGCGGCTTTTCTGACCGATCCAGCCCTGGGGGTGATGACCGCCGCCGCCATCATCGCGCACGAACTACCTCAGGAAATTGGCGATTTCATCGTTCTGCTCAATGCCGGCTTCAGCCGCCTGCGTTCCTACATCTACAACCTGCTGTCCAGTCTGCTGGCTGTTGTGGGCGGTCTGGTTGGCTACCTGGCACTCGACCAGGCGTCACACTGGATACCGTATGCGCTGGTTTTTGCCTCGTCCGGCTTCATTTACATTGCCGTAAGTGACCTGATGCCGCAAATGCAGCGGCGCGCAACGATGCGCGAATCAGTGCCCCAGGTGCTGTTGATTGCGCTTGGTGTGACGATCGTGCTGGGGCTGACGGGCTTCGCGCACAATCACTGAGCACCGGTCGCAACCGGTCGCGCCGGATCGGCGCACCATTCGCTCCACGAGCCGGGATAGAGCGCCGCGCCGTGCAATCCGGCCACTTCCATAGCCAGCAGGTTGTGGCAGGCGGTTGCGCCGGAGCCGCATTGCATGATGGCCAATTCGGGACGTGCCAGCAGTTCCCCGAAATCGCGCGCGAGTTCCGCCGCGGGCTTGAAGCGACCATCTGCCTGCAGGTTGTCTTTGAAGAAGCGGTTCTTTGCGCCCGGAATGTGGCCGCCGACCGGATCGAGAGTCTCGTTTTCGCCGCGAAAGCGGTCCGGTGCGCGTGCATCGACGACGGTGAACACGGGATTTCTCAAATTGGCCAGCACTTCGTCGACCGAGACGGTGCGTACGAGTGGCCGATGCGGTTCGACATTGCCGCGCGGCCTTTGCACAGGATCGGTTGAAAGCGTTTGACCGTTGGCCAGCCATGCCGAAAGCCCGCCGTCGAGCACGGCCACGGCTTCATGTCCGACCCATCGCAACATCCACCACAAGCGCGCGGCGAACATGCCGCCCTGGGCGTCATAGGCGACGACCTGGGAACCGTGATTGACGCCCCAGCGGCGCAGGGTTTCGACGAAGGTGGTCGGCTCCGGAAGCGGATGGCGACCGCGGAATTCTCCGTTCGGACCGGGACGCTTGTCCGACAGATCGTTGTCGAGGTCGGCGAACTGGGCGCCGGGGATGTGGCCGTCGAGATAGGCAGCGCGCCCGGCTTCGGGTGCGGTCAGGTCGTGACGACAGTCAAGTACGATCCAGCTCGGGTCATTCACCTTGCGTGCAAGGTCCTCCGCTGAAATCAGGGTGGTGTACGGCATTGAGTCTCCTGCTTTCGATGTCCCGTCTGCGCGGGAGCAGCAAGCGTAGCCCCATCAGGCATGTTTTGCAATGTTCACTGCCGCGAGGCGGACTGATCGCGCCGGGCAGTCCGGCGCGAATTGACGTAGGTGGCCGCCATGCCGCTGACCAGAATCAGGATGATGCCGGCCCAGCTTTGCCAGCCGAGAACGTCGCCCCAGATCAGCACGCCCCACACGCTGGCGAAGATAATGCCGCTGTACTGCAGATTGGCCGTTACCAGCGTGGCGCCGAGTCGATAGGCGCGCGTCATCGCGATCTGCGCGATGGTGGCGGTGATGCCGATGGCCAACAGCAGAACAAGTCCGAGCGGGCCGCCGGTGAATTCCGGCGCTTCCATGCGCCATTCGAGGAGCGTCGCACCCAGTCCGGCCACCATGCCGAAGAGCGAAAAGTAGAACACCACCCGGTAATCGGGTTCTCCGAGCAGGCCGAGCTTGCGCACCTGTAAATAGGCCAGCGCCGACAGTGCTCCGGAGCCGAGTCCCACCATGGCAGGGAACCATTGATCGGCATGGAAGGCAGGGCGCAGCATCAGGATCACGCCTATGAAGCTCACGAGGATCGCCAGGCTCAATTTCCATTCGAAGCGCTCGTCTCCCTTGAGCAAGCCACCGGCGAACAGCAAGGCCGCGAGCCAGATTGGCGCCATGTAGTTGAAGGTCATTGCAGTGGCCAGCGGCAAGTGTGCGATCGAATAGAACCACAGCGACAGCGACGTGACGCCGACAGCGCCCCGCCACAGATGCTGGCCCGGCACGGCGGTGCGCAAGGTGCCGTTCGAGATGCGGACGTAGGCATATATGAAGAGCACGCCGACGATGCCGCGAACGAGCACGATTTCCGCAGTCGAATACCACTGCGAGGCAAGCTTCACGCACACGCCCATCAGCGAGAACATCAAGCTTGCAAACAACATCCAGAGCGAGTGCATGGGAATCAGGGCGAGGCAATGAAAAAGCGCGGCGAAAGTGCCGCGCTGCAAGACTCAAGATGATACGCGCATGAGATGCGCACGGCAAAACGGGGCCGCGTGGGCCCCGTCCTGGTTCAGTGCTGAGACCGCTCCGCGATCAAAGCGCGATGCGCGCCCGATACCACTCGTGGAAGTGCTGCATGCCGTCTTCCATCGGTGACTGATAGGGGCCGCACTCGTTGACGCCGCGATCGAGCAGGATGCGCCGGCCATTGTCCATGCGC
>JAEZHR010000083.1 GCA_023416415.1 Pseudomonadota bacterium | reverse complement strand
GCTCTACTGGGTGAGAATCGGCCCGGATACCACCGCGGTTGCCGTCGGGCCGACATTGCGCCTGGATCTGGCCATTGACGGGAGCAGGTATTTCGGTCTGGAGGGCATCGGCTGGGATGAAAAAGGCAGGCAGCTGTTTGTCGCAAAGGAAAAGCTGCCGCGTCGCGTGTTCGTTGTCGACGGCGTACAGCCCGCCGGCGCGAACCGTGCGGCCGGCCTGACGATCCATGACTGGAAGCCGTCGGGCGCGTTCGCGCTGTTCCTGGCCGATCTGTCGGGGGTGACCGTGGTGCCGCAAACGGGAAGCCTGCTCCTTCTCAGCGATGAATCGGCCCTTGTCGTCGAATATGCGCCGGACGGCAAGCCGGCGAGCGTCATGCCTCTCTGGCCGGGTTTTCACGGCTTGTCGCGCTTCGTCCCGCAAGCCGAAGGCATTGCGGTCAGCCCCGATGGCACGCTTTATCTTCTCTCCGAACCCAACCTGTTCTATCGCTTCGAGCCCACCGCTAACCGGCAACTGGCATGGACGCCGTGCTCGCTGCTCGCCTTTCTTCCCGGGTGCAGGGCTGGGTAGGCAGATGCAAGGGCGCGTTCCGGCCTTTCATGTTTCCGCCACGCAGCTTGAGATTCATCAAACCGCCGCTCGACGGCAGAAGACAGCATGCAGGCTGGATTCAATGACCCGCCGTCGTGCTGCTGCTGCGTGAGCCCGTCCACCCTTGTCTATCGCATGAACGTGAACATCCTCATGAAACTGTCCGCCTTGTCCAGCCTTGCCCTGGGCATGCTTCTGTCGGCCGGCGCAGCCCTTGCGCAGGAAATGCCTGACGCCATGATCAAGCGCGTCAGCGACGAAGTGATGGACATCGCCAGGAGAGATGCTGCCATCCAGGGCGGCAACTTCACGCGCATTGTTGCGCTGGTGCAGGAGAAAATCCTCCCTCACCTCGACATGGAGCGCGCCACCGCGCTGGCCACCGGGCCGCACTGGCGCAATGCAACGCCCGAGCAGCGCCAGCAACTTACCGCACAGTACCGCGATCTCCTGATCTACACCTATGCCGGTGCGATGTCGCAGATCGGCGACCAGGTGCTGGAATTCGATCCCTTGCGGATGGCCCCCGACGACGATGAAGTCGAAGTCCGTTCGCGCGTGCGCCTGCCGCGCCGGCCCGAGCCGGTGCAGGTGCGCTATCGACTGTGGAAGGCGCCGGACGGATGGAAAATCTTCGATGTCAGCGTCCTTGGCGCCTGGCTTAGTGCCACCTATCGCAGCAGCTTCTCCTCGGAAATCAACCGCAGCGGCGTCGACGGTCTGATCAAGCTGCTGGCCGAAAAGAACCGGCAGCTGGCCGCCGCCACCTGAACTCCGTTCCCTGACAGTCCGGTCAGCCGAATGACCGGAACGCGTCTTCTCGCGCCGACCTGAGCTTGTTGCCCCCGGTACAATCCCGGGGACGCAAATTCAGGAAGGAAAGTGCATGCTGAACGGCTTGTGGCTGGGCTTTTTCGCGGTTGCCGCCATCGCCGCCTTCGGCCGCTGGCTGCTCGGCGGCGAGGCAGAAGTCTTTGGCGCCATGGTCGAAAGCCTGTTCGCGATGGCGAAGCTGTCGGTGGACGTGATGATCCTGCTGTTCGGCACGCTCACCCTGTGGCTGGGTTTCCTGCGCATCGCCGAGAAAGCTGGGCTGGTCGAACTTCTCGCGCGTTTGCTCACGCCCTTGTTCCGACGCCTGATGCCGGAAGTGCCGCCCGGCCATCCCGCCCTCGGCCTGATCACGCTGAACTTCACCGCCAACGGTCTGGGCCTCGACAATGCCGCTACGCCCATCGGCCTCAAGGCCATGCGTGCGCTGCAGGAACTCAATCCGAAGCCGGATACGGCCAGCAATGCCCAGATCCTGTTCCTCGTTCTCAACGCTTCGTCGCTCACGCTGCTGCCGGTATCGATCTTCATGTATCGCCTGCAGCAAGGCGCGCCCGATCCCTCGCTGGTTTTTCTGCCCATCCTGATCGCCACCACGGCGTCGACGCTGGCCGGCTTTCTGTCGGTGGCAGCCGTGCAGCGCCTGAAACTGTGGGACCCGGTCGTGCTGGTCTGGATAGCAGGCATCGGCCTGGCACTGGGGGCGCTGATGGCCGTGCTCGCCGGCCTGTCTGCGGTCACGCTCGCGGCGCTGTCTTCCCTGCTGGGAAACCTCGTGCTGTTCGGCCTGGTCCTGCTGTTCCTGATTGCCGGCGCCGTGCGGCGCGTGCCGGTGTTCGAGAGCTTCGTCGAAGGGGCAAAGGAGGGCTTCGACGTTGCGAAGAATCTCCTGCCCTATCTGGTTGCCATGCTGTGCGCCATTGGCGTGCTGCGTGCCTCTGGCGCCCTGGATGCACTGCTGGGCGCCATTCGCTATGGAGTCGAGTTCGCCGGCTGGGACAGTCGCTTCGTCGAAGCGCTTCCGACTGCGCTGGTCAAGCCGTTCTCCGGCAGTGCCGCGCGGGCCCTGTTGATCGAACTGATGCAGACGGCAGGGGTGGACAGCTTCCCGGCATTGGTTGCGGCAACGGTGCAGGGGAGCACGGAAACGACCTTCTACGTGTTGGCGGTGTACTTCGGCGCGGTCGGCATCCAGCGGGCGCGGCATGCGGTGGGTTGTGCGCTGCTCGCCGATGCCGCCGGGGTGCTGGCGGCGATCGGTGTTTGTTACTGGTTCTTCGGATAGGCGCCCGCCTGCAGGCCCGAATGCCGCAATGCCCGAATGCCGGCGTACATTCTGGCTCGCCGTTCATTCATGTGCTCGCCATCGGTGTCTGGCGTCCGGGCTGGATCAAGGCGGCGCAGATCCTTTCCCCGATCGCACTGCCGCAAGCGGCATCGCAATCAACGCGACGAGGTGACGCGTGGCGTCGCTGCCGCCGGAGCGGGCGTCGGAGGGATTCGCCGCGCGCGGTTCTTCGCCTGCAGGCAATTTTCCAACACGGCATACTGCGTCCCTGATACCGGGAAATTCAAAGCGGTCACATGCGATCGGCAGGGAGAAAAATGAAACTGGGCTTGCAAGGGTTGAATGCACGCACGAAGCGTTGGCTGATGATCAGTGCGGGTGCGCTGGCAACATACACGACGGCCGGATTCTGGCTTGTGCCTTGGGTACTCGAAACGCAGATTCCGCGCATCGGAGAAAGCGTGCTGGCGCGTCAGGCGAATGTCTCGGATATCCGCTTAAATCCATACACGTTGCGCCTGGGCGCGCAGGACTTGCGCCTGAGCGAAGCCGACGGTGCGCCCTTGTTCGGCGTCGGCGAGCTGGCAGTGGAGCTGCAATGGCGCTCTCTGGTGCGCCGTGCCTGGAGCTTCGCGGACATTTCCCTCACCGCGCCCGTCGTGCAACTGAGCATCGCGGAGGACGGCAGCTTCAATCTGGCGCGCCTGGCCGAATCCTTGCGCAGCGAAGACGATCCGGATGCCGAAGAGGCAAGCCTGCCGCGCCTGGTGGTCGAGCGTTTCGCCGTCGCTCAGGGGCGCATCGACATGCAGGACCGCAAGGCAGGCTACAGCAACAGCTTTGCCCCGATCGACTTTTCCCTGAGCCGATTCAGCACGCTCCCGGAGCGGGATGGCAACTACACCTTCCGCGCCGAGCTTGCCAGCGGAGGCGCCTTGACATGGCGCGGCGACATTTCGGTGAATCCGATACGCGGCAGCGGTGAACTGGCGCTGGAAAACGCATCCCTGCCCGAACCCTCGGTCTATCTGAAACCCTACACCAGTGCCACCGTCCATGCGGGTCGCTTCGACGCGGCGCTGCCATACCGCTTCGCCTATCAGGACGGCAGGCTCGATGCGAGCCTCGCGGGCGCGCGCCTGGCACTGCAGGGACTCGCATTCAGCGCGCCTGAACGTGCCGACAGTGCGCCCGCGCGAGCCAGTGCGGACATGGTGCAGCTTGGCTTCGATCTCGCGCTTGCCCGGAGCGAGCCGGATTTGAATCTTGCGCTGTCCAATGTTGCGCTGTCGGTCGACGGACTGGCGCTGGCCGAAGGCGAGCGCACGCCGTTCAGGATGGCGCGCATCGGACTGGAAGGCGGAGCCATGGATCTGGCAAGGCGCGAGGCCGGCGTCGAGCGCGTGTTTGCCGAGGACGGCGCGCTGGAAGTGGCGCGCGACACGCAAGGACAGATCGACCTGCTCGCCTTGCTGCAGCGCTTTGCCGCAGTCGCCGGGCCGGCCGCGTCCAACACTGAAAGGCCGGATGCGCCGTCCGCCACCGATACCGCTTTGCCCGACCAGCCGTGGGCCGCCGTTGCCAGGCGCGTGGAACTGCGCAGGTTCGACAGCCGCGTGGCGGACGAAGCCACCGGCATCGCGGTGAATGTCGAAGACTTCAACGTCACACTGGAAGATGCGGGCAGCGATCTTTCCAGACCGGTGCGCTTCGATGCGGCCCTGCGCCTGCGCGATGGCGGCAGTCTTGCCGTGCAGGGCTCGGCCACGCCGGCGAGCAGTTCCGTGCAGGCCAATGTGCAGGTCGATCGTCTCGCGCTGGCGCCGCTGCAGCCCTTGCTGAGTCAGTATGTGAAGCTCAGGATCGGTGGCAGCGTGTCCGCGAAAGGGCAGCTGGCGGCTCAGGGCAGCGATGCCCGGAAGCCGGCCCTGCGTTATGACGGCAGTTTCGAAATCGCCAGCCTTGCGCTGGACGAGGACAACGGCGAGCGCTTTGCCGGATGGAAGAGCGTGCGCGCGGACAGGCTGAGCGCAAGCGTCGCGCCGAACCGGCTGGAGATTCCGGAGCTGCGCGTGGTCGAGCCGCGTGCCATCCTGATCATCGAGCAGGACCGCAGCTTCAACGCCGCGCGCCTGCTGGTGCAGCCGCCGGCGCAAGCGGCCCCGGCGTCCGCGCCGCTGATCAAGACCGCACACGTCCCTGCCGGCGAGCGCGGAGCTGCGGAAGCGAAGCAAGGCAGCACGAACGACGCGAAGCCAGACACGGCAGCCGACTCCTTCCCGGTACGCATCGACCGCGTGCGCTTCCAGAATGCCAAGCTCGATTTCACCGATCTCAGCCTGCTGCCGCAGTTCACGGCCAAGATCTACGATCTCAATGGCGTCATCACCGGCCTGTCTTCGCGCGGCGAGACGCGCAGCCAGATCGAGCTCGACGGCCGCGTGGACGATTTCGGCATGGCGCGCATCCGTGGCGGCCTCAACGCCTTTGCCTTTGCCGACCGCACGAACGTCGATCTGCAGTTCAAGAATCTCGACATGCTGTCGGTGTCGCCGTATTCGATGAAATTCGCCGGTTACAAGATCGCCGACGGCAAGCTTTCGCTGGACCTGCGCTACAAGCTGCGCGACCGGCAGCTCGAAGGCGAAAACAGGATCGTCATCGACAAGCTCACGCTCGGCGAGAAGATCGACAGTCCGGATGCGATGAACTTGCCGCTGGAGCTGGCGATTGCCATCCTGAAGGACAGCGAAGGCCGAATCGACCTCGACCTGCCCGTGACCGGCGATCTGGACGACCCGCAGTTCAGCTATGGCGCGGTGATCTGGAAGGCGATTTCCAATGTCATCACGAAGGTCGTGACCGCGCCGTTCCGGGCGCTGGGCGCGCTGCTCGGCGGTGGCACGGATGATCTGGAAGCCATCGCCTTCGATCCCGGCAGCGACCGCTTGCTGCCGCCGGAGCGCGAGAAGCTGGTCAAGGTCGCGCAGATCCTCGGCAAGCGCCCGCAGCTGAAGCTTCTGGTGCCGGGGCAGTACAACGAAGCTGTCGACGGCAGCGCGATGCGATTGCACGCCGTGCGCGTGGAAGTCGGCAAGCGGGCCGGCATCGAGACACCTAAGGGCGAAGCAGTCGGCCCGCTGCCGCTGCGCGACGCCAGGGTGCGCCGTGCATTGCGCGAACTGTACGCCGAACGCTTTGGCGAAGCCGAGCTGAAGAAGGTGACTGCTGCGGCGGAAGCGGCCGAAGCCGGCGCGGCCGACGACGGCAGGAAGACCAGGCTGTCGGCCTGGCAGCGCTTGGGCAACATGCTGGATGGCGAGCCGCAACTGGCCGATGCGGGCGAGTTCTACCGCAGGCTGCAGGACCGTCTCGTGCAGCAGCAGCCGCTTGCCGGCGATGCCTTTGGCCAGCTTGCCCGCCAGCGTGCGCAATCCATTCTTGGCGCGCTGCGTGACACAGGCGTGACCGAGGCAAGCGTGGCGATGGCCGCCGTCGAGGCCACGGAGGCGCCGGATGGCAAGGCGGTGCCGCTGAAGTTGGGACTGACCTCGAAATGAGTCGGACGGCTTCGGTCAGCCCGATTTTCGGTAGTCACCGGGACTCGCCCCGGTGAGACGCTTGAAGGCCGAAGCGAAATGGCTCTGGCTGGCAAAGCCCAGATCGAGGCTGATGCGGGAAATGGGCTGGGAGGTGGTGCGCAGCAGGACCTTGCCATGGTCGATGCGCTTGCGCATGACGTGACTGTGCGGCGTGTAGCCAGTCTTGTTGCGGAACTGTTCGCTGAAGTGGGCCGGGCTCATCCCGGCAACCTGCGCCAGCCTCTCGACGGTGAGCGCTTCGGATAGACAGGCATCGATGTAGGCCAGCGCGCGCGCAATGCCGGCGCGCGGACTGGAGTCGATGGCCGGCGCGGATGCCGGGGGAAGCGGGGTGGGCGATTGCGCGAGGTAGTGCATCAGCAGGTGCAGCATGGCGGTGCGCGCAAGCTGGTCGGCGTAGCGCGCGCCCTGCAGCGTGGCATTGCGCAGGTTGTGCATCAGAGACAGGCAGATCTGCTCCAGCAGCGCGTCGTGATGCGCGAGCAATGGTGTGAGCAGTGCGGGTTCCTCCGGAGCGAGGCCGCATTCCACGGCAAGCTGCCGCTTGAGGTCGGCATGCAGGTAGAGCAGCATGATCTCGGGCGTGCCCTGAATCGACCAGCGCGAACTCACGCCCGCCGGAATGATGCTCACGCCGCGCGCCCTGAGTCTTGCGCCGGCAGCCGGGCCGATGTCATCCACTTCGCGCTCGACACCGGCCTGGCCGTTGAGGCAATACACGAGGCAATCGTGCGGCAGGGGACGCAGTTCCGCGCACCACGGGCGCTCCACCGCGACGGTGGCGTAGGCGTGACGCCAGCCCAGGCCCCGGCTGTCGGTCAGCAGACGATTTTCGAAGAGGGCGGGAATGCGGTGCGTGTCCTGCTCGGACATGGCTGCGTGATTGGCCCGCAGGCCAGTTTGTGCTGACGACATGAAGCGCCTCATCGTGAACGACAGTCAGGCAACGGCCACGGCGCAGTCGCCGTGGCGTGTGGTCAAACCAAAGATGCTTGTCTGGCGTTTTAGCCCTCGCGAAAACGCCATGGCCGAAGTCTCGATCAGG